>CAZKIZ010000375.1:0-3463 GCA_964552935.1 uncultured Rhodohalobacter sp.
TGCCATGTCAACCCTAAACCTGTCAGGTTTGATGAATAAAAGCTTTGTTATGGAGTTAAAAACCAATAAACCTGACAGGTTTTACCCGATATATCAACCCTGACACGACACTAGGGTGATAAAAAAACAACACCTTCCGCCAGGGTGAAGCCGGTTTTTTGATTCCAGCTTAAATCCTGTCAAAAAGTGCCGTTTTCCCACTCTTGATATATGCTATGTTTTGGGGTATTAGGGCTAATTCATAGAAATTCCGCTCTGCCTCATTTCTGATCTGGCAGCTTCAATAGCTGATTGGAGATTCTCAAGTTCTCTCTTTAGCTGGTTTCCATTCCGTACTGTCTGGTTGGATAACGATTCAATGGATTCGATACCCCGGGTTGTCAAATCGTTTGACAGGTACTCTTCTATCTCGGTTACATCAGATACATATACTTTAAACGCCTCTTTCACACCCTGGCTGTTCTGGCCTATTCTGTCGTATGTACGGCCAAGTTCAGCACGGCGTTCATCACTGCTCCGCTGTAATTCAACGTTATCGTACGTGTCGCCATTTTGATCCCAGTTATCAAAATACGTTTCACCGTCGGTGGTCATTTTATTGGCATTTTTTGAGAAATTTTCCTCCATATCCTCAATCTTTGATACGTTTTCTGAGTACACATCAAACGCGCTTCTTACATCCGACTGCCCCGGACGGGTCAATTGATCCAGAGATGCTCCGATGGCATCAATCTGCACGACAATGAGCTTAATATCATTATCAACAGTTTCAAGTGATGATTGCAGGTCCTCTGACCTCTGTATGCCGGTGGATGAGCAGGCGGCAACTGTAAATGTTAATGCCACAAAAAGAATTGCGAGTAAGTTGCCCTGTTTATTAAATCGATTCATAATAGTGTCCTTTATTTCCCGCAAACTGAGGGATAGTCGTGATGTTATTATCACAATTAAAGATCATCATTACAGAGAAGTAAACCCTTACATCGGGTCAGGGAAAGATTACATAGTTCACGGACGAGTGAAATCACTCGTGTCGTCATCAGCCTGTTGGTAATTGTGTACAGGTCTGTTGTAAAGATGAGCAAAGGGGTCAGGCGTACATATCAAACATTCTTTATACCTTATTGCCGTTTGGCTTATCTAAAACCGAGGGGTTTGAGTATTGAGAAGAAATTTTCTGGCGTTCTCTCTTCAATCTCAAAAAATAGTCCGGAGTAAGGCCGGTGTGCTTTTTGAACTGGGCGACCAGTAAATCTTTATTTTCGTATTGAAGAATGTCGGTAATTTCTGAGAGGGATCGGTCTTCATATAGCAGCAGCTCTTTTGCTCGTTCAATTTTCTGAGTAACTATAAATTGAATGATCGACATTCCCTGCACGTCCGAAAATATTTTCAGGACAGATTCACTTCGTAATTCGGAATGTTCGCTGATGATGTCTGCAAAACTCAACTTCGGCAGTTTATCTGAGCAGTGGATGGTCTCTACAATAGTAGATATGATTCGATCAATCACTACGCTCTCGGCTTCATCTAGCAGCACCATGCCCTGCTTCAGCAGGCGCTTCTTTAATTCATTCTGCTGAACTGATGTGATCTCTTCCAGGAAAACGATCGCACCATGATCGGAGATGCGGTATGAAAGATCCATTTGATTCAGCTCATCTTTAACAAGCTCTTTATCCCGCATACAAACCATATATTTTATGAGAAGCTTTTTGCCGGAATTTTCAGAGTCGATTTTACTACCTGTCATAATGGGATTTAAAATTAAAATTCATTTACTACAACGTTTTCACCCAATTAAATCGTTTACCGGGCCGGGTTTAATGAAAAAAAAGGCGGCAGGCTCTCAAATTCTGCCACCCTTTTTCCGCTCTCAAAAATGTAAGAAAAAACAGTTGTTTATCCATTCGCTTCATATCCACTTGAAATCATACTGTTTAACGGAGTTTTTTAAGTCTCAGCGCTATTTTGTCTGCAGTTAAGACAGTTTTAGTTATGTAGTCGAAAAGGCCTGTTTCCTGCAGATCATTGTCGGTAATTTTATCTGAATCTAAAATATTTTCTGCGTGAATCAGTGATTTCATCTCACCAAAATTGTCTCCAGCCAGGTGACATCTTTCCGCACTTTCAAAGTGAACGATAAAGGATTGAATAAATATCTTATGCTGAACCCGTTTCATAAGGTTGTCATAGTCCAGCACCGACTTCCGTCCTTCTTTAGCATCTAAACCTTTTAATGCTGATAAAACCTGGTACTGATTAATTGTTGCATCCATTAGACTACCTCGTTTTAAAACTGATGTTTGTCATTAATTCATTTTAAATCTGTTGTTCGTAATTGTATGGATATTGCGAATGAGCCGGTATTATGATCAACCGTTCGGTCCTCAAGCTGAGTTGAATTCCAAATACAAATAGTAGTTCTGAGACCATCGTGATTCTAACCTGCATTATCCACAACTAAATTTCTTGGTGAAAAATGCAGGCAAAATGATCCTCGATTATTTCAACACAGCTGAACACATTTAATTTTCAAACTTCTAACGCAGCATTTGCTATACTTTGTGATTGGCTTACATTGGCCGGTGAACTGTTTTCCCGGCTGCCAACCAACTTTGGTGCGCTTTTTTGATCTGCTATAAATATTTAAAAAATATCATCTGTTTGCGTTACAAGCGTATTTCGCGTTGTTACATAAATCACAGTTTTTTAAATGGCCTTTAATGGACGTAAGGCAGGTTTCAGAGTGATATTACAGGCCTATGGACACATTAAGGCAGTTTCAAACTGCTAATCCGATCTGAAAACATGTGATTTATATAAACCGAATCACATACTTATGTAACGCTCTGCTGATGTTGGCTGGCGATTTTTTAATTAATGCGTTTCTAACAGATAAAATTACTCCATTATGCCAGTCGTAGAAAAAGTCACATTTAATAACAGTAATAGTCGCGAATTCAGCAGAACCGTTAAAAAACGGGTAGATCTCTATTTCGAGGAAAATAATCTCTCAAAGCATGCTAACACCCAGATGGTTCTAAAAACCATACTGATGCTGACCCTCTTTCTCGGTTCCTACGGGCTGATCATTACGGGGCAGCTTTCTCTCGGAATGATGTGGTTTCTGACATTTGTGATGGGAGTTGCAGCCGCCGGCATCGGCTTTTCTATTTCACACGACGCACTTCACGGCGCTTACTCCTCCAGTAAGAGATTAAATCGCACGTTGGGGTTTACGTTCGATATGCTGGGCGCCAACGGTTATATCTGGAAAATCACTCACAACATCATTCATCACACCTATACAAATATTCACGGGCACGATGAAGACCTTGAAGTGGCTGAATTTATCCGCCTTTCACCTCATACAGAACATAAAGCAATTCATCGGGTGCAGCACATACTGGCATTCTTTGCCTATAGCCTGGCGATGGTATTCTGGGTGTTTGTTAAGGAC
>CAZKIZ010000376.1:0-3462 GCA_964552935.1 uncultured Rhodohalobacter sp.
TCAAGGATTTTGACTATGTTATAAATGGTTCCGTTCGCTCTTACGCTGGTGTTATTCTAAAAAGCAGTATGGGACACAACCTGGGAACTCTTTGTGTTTTTGACAGTGAACCTGCAAAGCTGAATGATAAACAACTTGAATCACTGCAGATACTGGGGAGTGCTGTAGAGACACAGCTCGAGATACGAGTTGAACGAGAAATTCTGATTGAACAGCATAAAAAGCTTCAACAGTCCGCAATCTTTTTGCGAAACTCTTCGGATCTCAGGATTATAGTAAATCCAATATCTCACAAAATAGAAGAAATCAATGATGAAGCTCAGAATCTGCTGGGATATCCATCCAATGAAATACTTGGAGTCAGGTTAACAGACCTCATCAATGAGAGCTCTTTCGAATCATCATACTCAAAATGGACCGGTGGTGAAACAACAAAGATCTTTTCTGCCGAAATAAATTTACGCACCAAAAGAAATAAGCAATTATGGGTTCAGCTTTCCATCACAGAAGATCTCAATAAGTATTTCGTCACCGGCCGCGATATAACCCAAAGAAAGCGGGCCGAACAGCGGTTTCTTAAACAGGCAAGATTTACGGAGGAGATGATACAAAATCTGCCCGGCATATTTTTCTTGCTGGATGAACAAGGGAAAATTAAAAAATGGAATAATAATTTAACCACGGTTTCTGACCGGCCGTCAAAACAGATCAAAAATAAATCGTACGAGCAGATTATCAGCCCGAATGACGTCAACAAAGCAGAGAGAGCAATATCTCAGATTTTTGAAGAGGGACTTACTCGTACCGAGCTAAATTTTGTTGGGAAAAAAGGGAAAAGCACCCCCATTTTGCTTGTTGGATTTCGTTATCGTGATAAGAACAAGACGTACGCCACCGGGATTGGCGTTGATATAACAGAAGAAAAAATAGCGCTAAAGGAGCTCAAGGAAAAAGAGAAGGCACTGAAAGAGGCTCAGCGAATTGGAAAAATGGGAAGCTGGACATGGAATCCAAAGACAGAGGAGTTTCATTGGACTGATGAGATCTTTAAACTATTCAGCCTCGATAAGGAATCCTTTAGTCTGTCGATAGAACATTTCTCGGAACTGCTCCCGGACAGTGAGGGTCAAAAGGTTACTTCCCTTTTTGAGCGGGTCAAAAGCGGAGAGGAGTGGGTAAATCTCGAGCTCAGATATCAAAAAACCGATGGCTCCGACCTGTATGTTTTCATGCGCGGCGAGATTACCTTCGACACCAGCGGCCAACCCGCCAAGGTTTCAGGAACCATGCAGGATATCACAAACCGAAAGGTAAATGAAGAGAAGATAAAATCAGCGCTGAAAGAGAAGAACGTTCTTTTAAAGGAGATCCATCACAGGGTAAAAAATAATCTGGCTATTATTCACGGAATGCTGCAGCTCGAGATTTTCAACTCTGATGACGAACAGCTTAAACAGGTCTTATCCGAAAGTCAGATGCGAATTCACTCCATGGCGCTCATCCACGAAACCCTCTACTCTTCGGGCGATTTTGCAAATATATCATTTGGCAACTATATCGGCAAACTCAGTCAGCTGTTGATTGAAAGCTACAGCACTGCTTCTAAAAATATAGACTTGAAACTGAATGCAGAGGATGTAAAACTCAATATTAACCAGGCGATTCCCTGCGCACTTATGCTCAACGAAATAATTACTAATTCATTAAAGCACGCATTTCCCGACAGAGATACAGGAGTGATACACATTACTGTTAAAGAGGAGTCCGATACCATCTATTTAACTGTAGCTGACGACGGTATTGGTTTTGATTCAGATGATGTTCTTAAAAAAACCAATACACTCGGAATGACGCTCATCAAAAGCCTAGTTAAACAGCTCGAGGGAAATCTTGAAATAGAAAACGGAAAAGGGGCTGTTTTCAAGATCTCCTTCGATAAAAAAGAGACGAAAGGTCCAAGCGCCAGTTACTTTCCGGAAAATGGTTAAAACCGTGTAGTTCAGTTTCAAGCGCCAAATCTTTATCTAATCACATTTTTTATCTTTGCTGGATAATAACGAGTTTATCAAAATCATTATAACCCTGTTGACTTCATGCACCCGATATATGGCCCAATCATCAATCTCAGGATAATACAATCAGCAGCTACTTTTACATGAAGCGTCTCTTTTTAATCCTCCTGGCCTCCGCCTGTTTCGCATCTGCAGATTTTGCGAATGCAGTGCAGGTGCAGCTATCCGACCGTGCCGGGATATCACTCATCACTATTGGTGCGGGTGATGCTCCGGAGGAGCTTTTTGGCCACAGCGCGGTTCGGGTGACCGACCCGCAGCATAATCTGGACATCTCTTTTAACTACGGTACATTCCATTTTGATGCTTTCTTCCTGCCTAAATTTATTTACGGCGACCTTGAATACTACCTGTCGGCTGCACCATATCATCTGACCGTTGAACACTATCATGAACGCCGGCGAACGATGAAAGAACAGAAACTCAACCTGTCTCACAGCCAAAAGCAGGCGCTTTATGAGTTTTTGATGGTCAATGCAATGCCGGAAAACAGGTATTACCAGTACGATTTTCTTTACGATAACTGCTCAACCCGAATCCGCGACGCATTTGAGGTTGTTCTCGGTGAGAATCTTCGGTTTAACTCAGGAGATGAGTCCGGCCGCACGTTCAGAAATCTTATACACCTCTATGTAGATCATCGCTCATTTATCCGTTTAGGGATCGATCTTCTGCTCGGAAGTACAATTGATAAACCGGCTACGGACAGAGAAAAGATGTTTCTTCCCGACTTCCTGATGGCCGCGTTTGATAACGCCACGATCTCAATTGAGGGCGAACAGATCCCCCTGGTAGAATCCACAACAACCCTCCTGGAAATTGAAGAAACAGATATTACTACAACTGTTTCATGGGCCTCTTATTTAACATGGGGACTGTTCATAACCGGACTATTTTTCACACTTTACGGCTTAAAGAGAAAGCGCACGATGGACCAGTGGTTTGATCTTCCGCTGTTTGGAATCGTTGGATTGATCGGTCTGCTGATGTTTTTTCTCTGGTTTTTTTCGCTCCATACCGAAACCATCAATAATTTAAATCTCTTCTGGGCCTGGCCTGCGCACCTCATTCTTATTCTGGTTTTAGCCCGCCGGGACACGCCCGGTTTTTACTTACAGTGCTATTTTTATTTAACCATTCTCTCTTGTGTAGTGATATTAGCCGGGTGGAATTTTTGGGCCCAGGAACTGAACAGCGCCATCATTCCCATACTTTTACTGCTCATTCTAAGATCCGCTTACCGGGTTTATTCCAAAAAGCTTACAAATACCGATCTATAAAAACCTGAGTTCGATTCTAAAATATCGAAATAAGAGGCTGAGGCTGCCTAAAAAACCATAACCGGTTTTACTCGCAGATTTACGCTGAGTTATACGCAGTGTTTCGCTGA
>CAZKIZ010000377.1:0-3441 GCA_964552935.1 uncultured Rhodohalobacter sp.
ATTCCGACTATCTGTATCACGAAAGAGATGGCTCCCGGGCAGAAGCGGATCAGCAGGCTTTGATGAAGGCGATAGATGTTGCAGAGCAGGCCGGATCGGGTGAGGTTTTTATTTATCACAAAAAACCTGCAAAACGATTTTTATGGATGATTCCAAGAAGGAGCAGCAACCTGCATCACTATAGGAATGGTGAGAAAGTTCAGACCGTCAGATACAGAATATCATCTGACGAACCGTTTCTAAAAGCTGAATCTGACATGTTCCATCACCTTCACACAGATCAGTCTGTCAGCGACCGTAAACTGTACTTCTTCTATTTTGGGCACGAAATACCCACCAACAGCATACGAGGGTACCACCAGTCCCGGGCTGATGTAGCTGTGGATATAGAGACATTTTCAAATGGAACAGCATCCTTCCTGAATGATGAAGAAAGCAGATTCGGTTTGATGGTGCTCTCTACCTGCAGCAACGGATCTCCGGCAATGGTTAACAGTCTGTCAGGAACAACCGATTATCTGCTCGCCTCCCCGCAAAATCTCCATCTCTCGCATATGGATTTCAGCTCACTGGCGCTGCTGGAAGAAGATTCCGGTCTGACAGATCAGGATCTCGCCGGCAAAATTGCGGATGAGACTTTTGAAAGGCTTTCTGCATCCGTTCAAACTGCCGTAACGCTTTCTGTTTATGATATGGATATTGTCACTGATTATATCAGCCAGCTCTACAGTGAGACCATAGAGTACGAAGAAGCTGAAAAACCTGACCTGTTCAGAGATAATATCGATTGCGGAGACCTCTCGTTCTTTGATTCAGAAAGGTTTACACCGGGTGTGATAACGTACTTCCGGGCGCCCCGCTTTGGCCGGCACTCATCTGCATCAGATCACTCCGGCTGGGGATGCAAAGGCCGGTAGTTTTTCCCTGACTCTGTGTCCTTATTCATAAATTCCACGGTGCTACGGCGCGTGCGGACCCACCTCTGTCACGTTGCTGTTCTGCCTGCGGCAGTCGCTTTGGTGGCGGTCTCCTCCGTCGGAGGAGAGGGAATAAGGAGCCACAGACAAAGTTGAATTCCTATTCTCTATCATCTTTTATCAAAAATCTGCGCTCTACTCCCAACAATTCCACAGTTCAACATCGCGCAGAGCGCGATACTCAACAGTTCCACGGCAACCCTGGCACGCGGGTCAGCGATGCCGCGCAACGTGTAGCCTTAATCTACTTTTCGGATTGATTTAATTCCCGGAATTTTTTCCAGCCTGTAACACATCAGGCCGATACCGGTTGCCCATAGCGAAAAAAATCCGAGTAAAACTGACCAGGTGTTATAGCCATACGGCCCCTCTCCTTCTATCGAACGATTTAACATCTCCCATGTTCCGTCAGGCACCGATTCGCCGCCATCACCTGCATAGACTGCAGTGACGGCCACGCCGAGCAGTAACAGAAAAGAGACTATAAATTTTATTTTTCCCTTCATCATTTTCCTGATAAATATACATTTTCCATAAAGTCGTCATTAAAGCATGAAACCTAAATCGGCACTCTGATGCCTGCTGTATAATTCAGATTAACGCCACTGTTAAAATAGAGGAGCGGCTCAACAAAAAGAATCAACGAGTGTCTCCATTCAATGCCGGCGGCGGCTGCAGGCGACCCAATAACACTGCTTGTATCAAGTTCCCGGCGTTCAATGTCAAACGGAGGTGCATCATTAAAAGTCACCCTTTCCCCTTTCCGGCTGATTCGCTGGATGATAACAGCGGGCTTGCCGTAAATCTGAAAATTGCCGCTCCTCAGAATTTCAGCCCTCACGTAAGCCACTCCTGAAAATAAATTTTGAACGTAATCCAATCTTGTATTTGAAACAACACGCTGAATATTGTCCGGCATGAAAAGCGCCCCGGATATACCTGCAGAAATTCGATGACTGAATGCATAGTTAAACTGAACTCCGGCACCCAACGCAGAATGTTCATTTTGATATTCCAGGTGAACTCCGGCCGTTCTGCTGTTCAGTTGTGCTTCTGCCGGCGCTGCCGCAACTACAGTGAGTACTATGGACACCAACAGGGCTATCGCAATTTTTATAGAGGTTTGGTTTTTCAGAAGTTGGTTCATTCAGGTTTCGACCACATCATTTTAATGTTCTGTACTATCTTTACCGGGCAATTCATCAGGAATGTCATCGCCGCCTTCTCCCAGGAATTGTACAGAACCCTCAGACGTAACGTTGAATTCCCAGTAGTGAGTATTTATACATTTCGCCGGGCAGTCGCCCCATTTCAGTTCGTACCTAAAGTTTACGTGTGTATCTCTTATCTCAGTCGAAATATTATTTCCATCTCCCGCAAGAAAGTTGGGCTCCGACATTGATATCTCTTCAATTACTTCAAACTTAACTGCTACCGCAGGAATATTCAACAGGTTGTCAGTTGTTAATTTAGCAGAAGCGTACGGCTGTTCACTTTTCTCTGAGAAACTGCTAAGGTTTAGGTTGTATTTTGCTGTGAGCTCATCTACACTTTCCCGGCCGGTTTCCGTTTCTCCGGCTCGCCAGGCTCCTATCCAGGAAGCGGCTGCAACAGTGTCCGGAAATACCAGAACCTCTCCGTGCATAAATTCAGGACGGGCCTCAATTCCATACACCTCCGTCACCTCTCTCGCTTTCTCAGTACCTGAATTCACAACATGAATCAAGCCGTTATAGTACATAGACACAAGATCATCCGGTATATCGGTCCGCGTTGAGTCCTCGGCTCTTACCGTTCTTATTGCAAGTTCACGGGCACTTTTCTTCCATTTTTCAATCTCTTCTCCGGAGAGATGTCCATCTTCTGCCTCTGCTATTCCATGCCCGTCATCCCAATCGATTGGAGGTTCAGTTTCGCCACCTGTATCCAGCAGATTATCGCAGGAAACGGTCATGATGAGAATGAGACCTGCTGCAATAATCTTTAATGCATTTGAGTAAATCATAGCTGATGATAGTTTTTTTTAGATTTCGATTCTACTATTTATACACATCAGAATCTGCAGTACCTATTGTTGAGTAATTTTTTTTGCGTTTTGATTTCTGTTAGCCGAACTCAGGCTGTAAGCCTGCAAAGATCCCAACCCGTGACGTTGATATTCCTCCTCTCAAAGGGCTTAAACATTGCGCAACAACAAGCCCCCCTTGCCACAAGAGTCCACGCTGGCGTGGCTGTATGTTGGCATGTCCCCTCCGGTGGATCTTGCAAATAAAAAATATAAGCATACAAGACACTCCTCCTGTATAGCCACGAGGACGCGGGGACACAAAGAAACACGAAGGATAATATTTTGATTTTATTACACTTCGTGTGCCCTCGAGTCTTTGAGCCTTCGTGGTAAAAAACAACCAACCTCAGTTCGATTCATTTCATTCTTCAATTTGGTCAGGATGAAGATCCGTGC
>CAZKIZ010000378.1:0-3435 GCA_964552935.1 uncultured Rhodohalobacter sp.
GCGAGAGATGGGGAAAGGATATCCAGAACTACCTGCAAAACCGGGAAACACTTCAGCTTATTCTCCACCTGGTGGATGCACGGCACAATCCAACCGCACTGGACGAAGATTTCTTCTTCTGGATGGCGTCCAACAAAATGCCGTTTTCTGTAATACTGACTAAGGCTGACAAACTTTCCGGGAACAAGCTTTCGAAGTCGGTTAGCAAAGTAAAATCTGTGCTTTCAGAGATGAATATTGAAGTGCCGATTCTCCCCTGTTCTGCCGAGACCGGAAAAGGTGTTGGCGAATTAAGATCGCTAATAAACGAATTCATTCATCCGAATGACGATCTGATATCGAGCTAAACAGCGGCGATTATTTTAGCTTGATTGTAGTCATCATAGTTCGAAACTTGCAAGAATTCTTCCCTGCGAAGATCAGATAAATAGAGAGTTCACCGGATTTTGCACTACTGAGTAAACATCCCCATGCTTCCCATTTTTCCTAATAAGATCACTTTGTGGCTTTCGGAAGAGTCTATACTTATATCCGGATACAGTTTAGTATTGATTTGTCCTGTTCCCTAATGCTCTTCTTATGTAGAACGATCCGTTTGCCACAGCGATGACAACAATGGCGCCTACCATGGTGTAAAGCGGCCAGGCAATAGTGAGTCCGTCACCGGGAAGGAACTGCTGAAGCGCCCCCTCAACCATGAACAGGAGCGCGATCAAACCACTAAAGAATCCGATCATGGCATCCGTTCTGTCCGGATGGTTGAAAAGTCGTCCCAGCAAAAAGATTCCCAAAAGTCCGCCGTAGGTGTATGATGCAATTCCAAGCCCAAGCTCCACAATGGCCGGCTGATCGTCACCGGATAGCTGCAGCCAGGTAAACAGAAATGCGGAACCGGTAAGCAGAAATCCCCACCCGATGGTGACCATTCGGGATACCCAAAGTTCTTTCGCATCATCCCACGCGCTGCCGAACAGCGGCTTTAGAATATCGTAGGTTGTAGACGATGCAAGTGCGTTCAAGGATGAACTGAGGCTGCTCATCGCCGCTGCAAACAGCGATGCCACAATGAGTCCCGCCACACCAATTGGCATATGATCCACAATAAACTTCGCAAAGATTTCGTCTGTCGTTCGTAATCCAAGGTCCACTATCGATGCCCCCTGGTAGAACGCAAACAGCATCAGTCCGATAAAAAGGAACAAGCCAAACTGAAGTGAAGCAACAATGCCGCTCCAGATCAATGCCTTCTGGCTCGACCTGAGATCCCCCACCGAGAGAAGTCTCTGTACTATCAGCTGATCCGTTCCGTGGGATGCAATAGAGAAGATCGCGCCGCCAACCAGGGCAACCCAAAAGACGTATGGATCAGCCAGGAATTCTCCCATACTCAGCCCTGTGCCCCAGTTAAAGATTTGAAACTTGCCTGCTTCACCGATCAATGCAAATGATTCACCAATGGGAATCGGCATTTTGCCAAGCATCAAAAACAATGCAAACACCGCTCCGCCGATGTACACGACCATCTGCACGACATCCATCCAGATAACGGCTTTGATCCCGCCAAAAAAGGTATAAAACAGGGTAATTATGGCTATTACAGATATCGCCAGGACATAAACTGCTCCATCTCCCCATCCCTCAAAAACACCGGCAAAACGAAAAATGATAGCAAGAGGGATGGCCGTGGCAAACAGACGAACGCCGTCAGCTAGGAGTCGTGTGATGATAAATGTTCCACTGGCGGCTTTCCGCATCTTTGTGCCAAACCGTTTCTCAAGAAATTGATAGGCCGTGGTAAGTTCGCCCTGCATGTAGGCTGGCAGGAACCAGATTGCCACGATGATCCGGCCTATGATATATCCGAAAGTGAGCTGCAAAAAGGTGAGGTTGCCGCCATAAGCCACGGCGGGGATGCTGATAAAGGTCAGGGTACTGGTTTCGGTGGCTACGACTGAGAAAAGTATGGCCCACCACGGCATATCACGGCCGCCGAGAAAGTAGTCGGTGGTTGTATTCTGCTTGCCGGCCGACCATATTCCAAACACGGCCACCGCCACCAGGTAGAGTACAATAACAAGTCCGTCCCAAATTGTAAATCCCATAGCTCCCAATCGGTTTCCGAAACGGTAAAAGAAAACGAATTTGGGGATCGATTCAAAGTAATCGGCGATTGGAATCGATTCCTATTTTCAAATTAGCCTTTTATAAATTGATAGTTATCACCGCAGAGGCGCAATGACGCTGAGAGAAATAGAAAAAAAGTGTAAGGCTATCCTCAATTTTGGTTCATACAGTTATACGTAAATAAATACTCAAATAGATATCGTCATGACTGAAAATGAGATAGGTACAATTATTGTTGATTCTGCTTTTGAAATCCATACAGGTATAGGTACTGGATTGCTCGAATCTGCATATCAAAAATGTCTTGCCCATGAATTGGAGAAAAGCGGACTTAATGTTTTGGAAGAAGTTGATCTGCCACTTCGATATAAAGAAATAAAACTTGAAAGTGGATACAGAGTTGATCTTTTAGTGAATAAGAAAGTAATTGTAGAAGTAAAAACAGTGGACTCACTGCTCGGCATTCATAAGGCACAGCTCCTCACCTATCTGAAACTGAGCAAATGCAAACTGGGTTATCTTCTTAACTTTAAGTCCTCCAGGATGAAATATGGAATCAAACGTATGGTCAATGGACTCTGAAGCTTACCCGCATAACTGCTCCATTTTTCCCTGCGCCCCTGCGACACTGCGGTGAAAAAACAGAACTGTCTTGAAAAGAGGGTTTTATCTTAAGTGCTCTATAAATTTTTGAATGGCTATTCCCCGATGGCTGATTTTGTTCTTCTCTTCACTGCTGAGTTCAGCAAACGTTTGATCATACCCTTCAGGCACAAACACAGGGTCATATCCAAATCCCTTATCTCCTCTCTTTTCTGTGATGATTTCACCCCGGCAAATCCCTTCAAACAGATGCTCATTTCCATCAGAGTCGACATAAGCGACAACCGTTCGAAATTGAGCAGAACGTTTTTTTTGATCACCAATTTCGGTGAGCAGTTTATCTACGTTATCGTCATATGTGGCGTCCTCTCCGGCATACCTCGCTGAATATACCCCGGGAGCGCCGTCCAGAGCATCCACCTCCAGTCCAGTGTCATCGGAAAGTGAGGGAAGCCCGATTGTTTGAAACCAATGCCGGGCTTTTTTTAACGCGTTACCCTCCAGGTCCGGCCGGTCTTCCTCTACAGTTTCCGCACCGGGAAAGTCGAGCGTTGATTTAAGAGCAATACCCAAATCATGAAGCAGCTGACCGAGCTCCTCGATTTTGTGAGAATTTCCGGATGCAAGAAAGATAGTATGTGGATATTTCATTCTATCTCAGGAATTACGCTCAGGCGTCTGAACTCCTTATAGCGGCTGTAGATTTCG
>CAZKIZ010000379.1:0-3396 GCA_964552935.1 uncultured Rhodohalobacter sp.
ATATATGAGAAGTAAAAGAGCTATTCTCCCCTATCAAGGGGAGACACAGAGGGGTGTTCCTCGTGCAAATTAATAATTCCGTGCGGACATCTCCTTTAAAAAATACAATGCTAGACCACCAAGTAACTTTTTAGACTCTAAATTATTTTTCGAAGCTCCCCTCCCTATTAAGTCAGGTTAGGATCCGATAGGGAGGGTGCGGGGGCACTAAATCATCCCCCATTGCCCCCTTCGAAGGGGGACACTCCTTAAAAAGTATTATTATTAAACCTACCAAACGAACATGGAAGCACTCGACTTCTTAGAAAAAGAGCAAACATTTACACTGCCTGAACGCTATAGCGTCCTCACTGAAGAGGAGATGCGGGAGCGTATCCTGGAAATAAAAGCGAAGTTTGGCGAGACGCTTTTTTTACCGGGTCACCACTATCAAAAAGATGAGGTGATCGAATTTTCAGACGCCCGGGGCGATTCCCTGAAGCTGGCCCAGATCTGTACGGAGATGGATGCGGCACGGTTTATCGTATTTTGCGGTGTCCACTTTATGGCCGAGACGGCAGACATGCTCACGGAAGATCATCAAAAAGTGATACTGCCCGATATGCGCGCGGGGTGTTCCATGGCAGATATGGCGGATCTTGATCAAACCGAAAAGGGGTGGGTGGAAATGCAGAGCCGGTTTGGCGACACGATTTTGCCGCTGACCTATGTGAACTCCACAGCCGCAATCAAATCATTTGTAGGCAAGCATGGCGGTGCTACGGTGACTTCGTCCAATGCAAAAAAAATGCTGGAGTGGGCATTCACTCAAAAAGAGAGGATTCTATTCCTGCCCGATCAGCATCTGGGCCGCAATACGGCGTTTGACCTTGGTATCTCCCTCGACGAAATGGCCGTCTGGGATCCGATCGGGCACCGGTTTGAGTATGAGGGCGAAAATCTTCAGGATGTGAAAGTGATTCTGTGGAAAGGTCACTGTTCTGTGCATGAAAAGTTTAACATCAAGCATATCGAAAACCTGAAAAAGAAAGATCCTGAAATCACGGTGCTGGTCCACCCTGAGTGCACATACGATGTGGTTCAGGCTTCTGATCTCGACGGGTCCACATCGTTTATTATCGATACTATCGAAAGTGCCCCGGCCGGCAGCAAGTGGGCTATCGGCACGGAGATGAACCTGGTGAACCGGCTCATCAAAGAGAATCCGGACAAAGAGATTGTGTCGCTGAACCCTTTTCTCTGCCCCTGTCTGACCATGAACCGCATCGACTTGCCGCACCTGCTCTGGTCGCTGGAGATGCTGGAGAAGGGTGAGGTTGTAAATCAGATTAAAGTACCTGCCGACATCAGGGATAACGCGATTCTTGCGCTCAATCGAATGCTGGAACGTTCCTGAACCAGACCCCGGCTGACGGCTGCTTTTACCGTCTGTCGGGCAGATTAAGGTCAAGTAATTTAAACATGGTATGTCTGTTCAACAGATGAACATATTCCTTCCCCTGATCTAATACGATGCAGAACGAGGTTTGGAGAAATACAGATAAACCATGTTTTGGATGCCTCACCTCCACTCTTCAGCCCGCAACTACAGCGTGCAGACGAGACCCCGGCTGACGGCTGCCTTTGCCGTCTGTCGGGTTAGTTAAGACCTGATGGTTTGGTTAGAGTCTAAGCTCTCATGTTACCTCAATATTATTTCTGAAGATTTAGGTGGATTTATCTTTAAATGCATCTTAGCTTAAGAGAGTTAAAAATTCGTCTTAAACTCCTTCTTTCTTCACAAAGCACTGCTTTAAATGAAAGAAAATATTATGACTTTTCACGGTCTGCTTTTCAAATTAACAGAGAGAGATAGATTCCGATATAACTACACGGAACAGGCATTTGCTTTTGCAGGGAACAACTCAGAATCGACGGAATGAATTATGAATTGTTAAAATTCCATAATCATGTGTTTGATATTTGATAATAGCCATCAAGTAATCACTTAAACTCTCATAAAAAACCAGTTAATATGCTTAAGAAAGTACTTGCACTATTTCTGCCGATACTTCTGTTGCCTGCATTGGCTGCAGCACAGAGTGTAACAGGAGCCAACTTTAACGGAACTGTCGTCGATTCTGACGGTGAGCCTCTTCCGGGGGCAACGGTCATTGCCGTTCACGAGCCTTCCGGTACGGAGTACGGAACAACCACACGAGCCGACGGGCGCTTCAATATCCGGAATGCCCGCGTAGGCGGACCATATACGGTGCGCGTAACCTTTATCGGATTTCGTTCGGCTGAACGTGAGGATATCTTCCTCGAACTTTCCCAGGACTACTCCATAAATATTACACTTGTAGATGAAACCCTCGACTTGGGAGAGGTAGCAGTTACCGCCCAGCGTGATGCCGTTATTAGCGGCGACCGCAGCGGAGCCCGCTCACGGGTTAGCCGGGATCAGCTTGATGTATTGCCATCTATTAATCGAAGTATACAGGATTATACCCGTCTAAGTCCGCAGGTTAGTGGAAGCAATATCGCTGGACGAAGCGGAAGAAGAAACGCAATCCAGATTGACGGCGTGACTTTTGATGATCGCTTCGGGCTTGGATCAGACGCGATTCCAACGATTGGGAATCCCATCTCAATTGATGCGATCCAGGAGTTTCAGGTAGAGATTTCTCCGTTCGATGTAACGCAGGGGAACTTTACCGGCGGTGCTGTGAATGCTGTTACCCGTTCTGGTACAAATACATTTTCAGGTTCTGTGTACGGGTTTGGACGAAATCAGAACTTCATCAGCGAACAGCTGGCGGGAAGCTCCAGCCCAATTGATGAGTTTTCAGAATACCAGGTTGGAGCCCGCCTTGGCGGTCCGATCATTGAAAACGAGCTTTTCTTCTTTGTAAATGCTGAGGTAAAAAGGGAAAATTCACCCCTGTTTACCCTTGCTGAAGCCAACTTTAACGGCACACAGGGAGAACTTCAGCAGATCACAGATATCAGTCAGAACCAGTTCGGATACAATCCGGGTGGATTTGGCGATCTGAGTCAGCGAACAGATGACTGGAAGATTTTCGCAAAACTTGACTGGAATATCTCTAACGAGCATCGGCTTACTTACCAGCAGAACCTGGTGAACGGGTATGATGACCGCGGAATCAGCCGGGGGAACTTCTCTTACTCGCTGGGTAACCGGCAGTATCGGCAGCGCGGTAACCAAAGCAATTTCTCTGTTCAGCTGAACAGTAACTGGAGCGATAATTTAGTAACGGAAGGAAAAATAGCGTATACAAGATTGCGCCAGGAGGCTGATTTTGGCGACACTCCATTTCCAAGCGTCCGCGTACAGACACCAACCGGCGGTAACGTTGATTTTGGAGTTGAGCGTTTTCGTCACGCCAACCAGCT
>CAZKIZ010000380.1:0-3391 GCA_964552935.1 uncultured Rhodohalobacter sp.
ATCGGGTCAGGCACGAGGGAATGCATTAAGCCTTTTTATATCACATTCCGGTTAAATTGTATAAGCCAGGATACCGCCGAGTGCTGAAGCCCCTCCCGATAGAACAGATGCGAATAATAACCACCAGGCAGCTGCAGCGGCTGTTTTTCTGGCTGCTTCTATTTGACGCATGGATTCCTGTTTAATTTTTTCAGTCTTCTCTTTGAGTGTTTTCTCAATTTCATCCATTTTATGAACGACTTCGTCCCGACTCTCTTCAATTTTATCTACTACTTTTTCGGCCTGTTCACGATCAACTTTTTTGTTATTACTCATCAGCGCAATAAGCGACTCCCTATCCATACGCTGAAGTCGTTTTTTCAGGATAGATGGAGTAGTTTTGGGATCATCCATAATACGCTTGGCATCATGCTTTAAATTGTCATATTGTAGTTCAGGTTGATCCATACGGTCAAACCACTGCTTGATTACTTGCTTGGTACCGCCTGCGCTATCACTTTTTTGTGATTGAGAGGTTGAATCAGTCCCGTTGCTTGTAAGCTTCTTTGCATTTGATTTGATCATTTCAAATGCTTCTTCTGCCTTACTTACGTAATCTTCAGCTTTTTCATCACTTATTCCCTCTATACCACTGATGATTGACGTAAGGGTAGTACGGTCAAATTTACTTACCCTTTTTTCCAAAACTTGAGGCGTGGTTTCAGGATCATTAAGTATTCTGTCCAGGTCGTCCTTGAGATTATCCGGATTTAACTCCTCTTGATCCGTTTCGCGCAGATACTGCTCCACTTTTTTGCGGTATTCCTTACCATCCTCTTCATCACCCGGTGCCATACGATCAACCGCAGAGATTGCTTTATCTGTTTTTGAGCCATTGCTTTGGTATAATTCTTTAGCCTGATCAAAAACATTTTTCAGCTTTTCCTTGTCTTGCTCAGAGATTGCAGGCTGCTCGCTTGCCACTTCCAGAAACATGCGTTTGATAGTGTCAGGATCATCTGCATCATACTCTTCTTTAATTTCGATCTCCTGAATAAGTTGAGCCAAACCTTCTTTCATATCATCCATTTTCAGCTTTTGTGGCTCCAGTTTATTGACGTATTCATCAAGCTTATCTTGAATGTCTGAAGTATCAAATTCCTGTCTTATTTCGTCACTAATACTTTTTATCGTTTCCTGGGCTGTATCTTTCATCTTTGAAGCTTCACTTGAACTGAACATACTTCCCACTGCCGAGGAACCTGCACCCTAAACTTCTTTTACTGAAGAAAATATGGATCCGGTAAGGCTGCTGAGCATTTTGGATTCGCCATAGAGAACCAGCAGCAGATACCCCGCCCAGATTACCAGACCAACCGTAAAGCCTATGGTGTTATCGGGAGTAAGCGTCAATTTAACCGCAATAAGACTGGCAAAGAACAGAGAGATCGACATTGTAAGTACAAGGTACAATCCAACTCCGGATGAAATTTTTACACCGGTGGGGGTATCATCTGAATCATCTTCACTTTCAGAGTTGGAGGATGAATGGCGGGATTCGTTAAAGTTGTCCTGCACATTTCCAATAGCCGTAATTCCTGTGGCAACAGCTAAATTTGTCAATAAAAAATGAAAGGCAAAAGCCAGAAGTAGTCCGGCTATAACGCTGATAAAAAAGAATCCAGATCCTTCGATTAACATTGGATCCGTACTTCTTTGTGCAAATGAAGGTGCTGCATGAGCCAACTGCAGAAAAAGGGCCGATGTGATGGTAAAAAGTAATTTATATTTCATGATGGGGGGCTTAGGGTTCAGATAGTAGTAAAATCTATTTCTATAAATAAATAAACTATCTGATGAAGGTGTTACAGGTTATCTATTACATCTTATAAATTTCCATCTTTTTGAAACCTCTAAGATAATTTGAGCCTCAGAAATCGAATGAAATCAAGCAATGCTGAGTTCATAAGGCATGGTAGATTATGCGATTTTTGAGCTTGTAGCAGTGATTTTAGCGGTGCCACTGAGTTACCTCATGGCGCGCATAGTGATGTACTATTCCAGACCAAATTATAGAAATGAGATCGATACTGAGTTTCAAAAAGAGTGGAACGGCAGGCCGGATGATGAATATTATGCATGGGTTCGGCTGCGAAGAAGATATCTTCAGGAGGACTGCCCGCCGAAGCATCTGAAGCATATAAAAGAGAGAATGTCATCTGTGAATAAGAGAGATAACCTTTCAAATATATCGGTAAACAGTAAGGGAGCGATAATATTTGCGAAAGGGGAAAAACCGTTCAGGAATCCGGAAACCGGTCAAGATTAAAAAACGGTTGAACCGGTTTACCGTCCAGAATCAGATCGGTAAGCTGTTCGGCAAGATACCGGCTGTAAATCATCCCTTTTGAACCGAGGCCGCCAATGAGATACCTGTTTTTCAGTTTCGGATGGCGGCCCGCTACAGGATTATGATCCTGCATGCTCACCCGTTCACCGGCCCACATCGAAACGTTGTGTTCCCGATCTTTAAATCCCGGCAGCGTGCGTTCGAGCTTATCGTACAGATATTGTTTTCCTTTTTCATCCGTCTCTATATCGTCATAGTGATGTTCGTACGTACTTCCTGCAACCAGCCGGTTTGGAGTTTCCGGATTGATCGCAAAATACCCCATGCTCGATATGGAGTGCTTCACCGGAAGCGGCTTTTTAAATGTAAGATCGATCAGCTGTCCTTTGATGGAGTTCGCAGGCAGAAACTTCCATTCAGGTGAATGCTGTATCGCTGAACCGATTGCATCAATGACAGATCCGGTGGTAAAAGAGCGTCCATTTCGCAGTGTAATTTTATAGTGTGAGCGGTCTGAGTATTCAAGGCTGTACTCAGTGTCGAAATAGCTTTGAAGACCTTTTGATTCAAGATAGGAGGTAAGAGACGCTATAAAGGTGTCTGCTTCAACCGTTAATGCTTGTGGAATTTCAAGACCGCCGTGATGGTCTCCAAACCAGGGATACTTATCTCTAAATTTACTCTCCTCAGTCCACTCTATCCAGCCATGCTTAGGCCATTGGTATTTTTCAGGTGAACGCTGGAAGTCCACCGCAAGCTTTTCGGTCAGTGCCGGGCGAAGAACACCATTCTTTGCGTAAAATTGTCTGGCTGCATGACGGGATGTACGTTGCAACAGATCTTCAGCATGGCGAATGCACAACTCTGCATCTTTCACCAGTTTTGCGCGTCTTCCGGTGGCCGGGTTGATCAAAACAAGCGGTGCACCAGATGATCCTCCGCCCGGCTGGCCCGTGTCGATAATAGCTGCAGTTTTGCCGCGACTCAGCAGTGCATCGGCTGTGGCTAGTCCTGCAATGCCGGCTCCAAAAATGGTGAAATCAAAATCTGCGGGTTTAGTCA
>CAZKIZ010000381.1:0-3385 GCA_964552935.1 uncultured Rhodohalobacter sp.
AGGTCCCCCTTCGAAGGGGGGATGTTTGGACGCGTTTAGCGTTCAAACCGGGGGATGACTCACGTACTCTGGAACACAAATCGAAAAGTATGATAAATTGGAAGCCCTGCAATCATCACCCAAACACCCCACCAATTCCAAAGCTGAACGCTTTGGAATATCCTCCCCTCCCCGGGAAACTACACCCGGGACCAGGAAAGCACTGACAGGGGAGATCACTAACTAACAAATTGAAAATATATCATGAAAATATATATCCATCCTACCGCATTGAAATCTGATATGAAGAACCTCCTTCCGGAAGGTGCTCTCTTTGGAATGAAGTATCTCCAGGAAGCAGAATATAATCTGAGTTTTGATGCCGGTTCACTTTCAGATCATCAGCAAAAACTGATTGAAAATGAGTCGATTACCAATTCAGGCTTCGGAGAAACTGACGCGGACGGCACGATTAAAAAAGTGGATCAATACATTTTTGAATCGGATGGTAAAACTGTGGAAACCGCCGATTCCTGGGCAGAAATTACCCGATCGATCCTGTTCCCCAGCCGGAAGGCAGAAATCAGCCGGGATACAAAAGAGACACAAATTTCAATCTCCATCAACCTGGATGGAACGGGTAAAAGCGACATCAGCACCGGTTTGAACTTCTTTGATCACATGCTCGATCAGATTGCGCGGCACGGGCTTATTGACCTGGAGCTTACCTGCAATGGCGATCTGAACGTGGATGAACACCACACAATTGAAGACACCGCTATTGCCCTGGGCCAGGCGATCCGGGAGGCGATCTCTGAAAACAAAGCGGGAATTCAGCGCTACGGATTTGTGCTGCCGATGGATGAAGCGCAGGCCACCGTGGCGATTGACCTGTCCGATCGCCCGTTCCTGCGATGGGATGTGGATCTCAAAAGAGAGTATGTGGGCGATTTTCCGACCGAGATGTTAGAGCACTTTTATTATACGCTGGCCATGAACGTAAAGGCTACCCTGCATGTTAAAGCAACCGGAAAAAACGAACACCACGTAATTGAATCGATCTTTAAAGGCTTTGCAAAGGCATTACGATTTGCCATCAGCCGAAATGAACGGATTCGCGGAATACTTCCGACAACAAAAGGAACCATTTAAGGCATAAGAAATCTCAACGATAAATAGTCAATGATCGGCATTATTAAATACCAGGCAGGAAATCTGACATCCGTTTCAAATGCGTTGAAACGGCTGGAGGCCGACCACTTCATCTCTGATGACCCCGATGAGCTTGAAAAAGCGGACGGTATTATCTTTCCCGGGGTGGGTCATGCAGGTGCCGCAATGGACGACCTGCGATCGCGCGATCTTGACGTTTGGCTTAAGAATACAACGAAACCTGTACTCGGGATCTGCCTGGGCATGCAGTTGCTCTATGAATCATCTGAGGAGGGCGACAGCAACACTCTCGGTTTGATTCCCGGTCGTCTGAAAAAATTCGACTCCTCCAAAGCTAAAGTCCCTCACATGGGATGGAATCAGTTTGAACCAAGGCTGGACCATCCGCTTCTAAAAGGAATCGATCACGAGCAGTTTCTCTATTACGTGCATGGATACTATGCGCCGGCCAATGATCACACGATTGCAACCTGCAAATACATCAAAGATTTTGCCGCTGTAGTTGCCAAAGACAATTTTATGGGCGTACAGTTTCACCCCGAAAAATCCGGGTCCGTGGGATCACTGCTGCTTCAGAATTTTTTGGATATGGTGAACGGTAAGTAATTCCATTTAAATGCAAGTTGGAGGCTGTGGGCAGCTAATGAGTAATTAGATTCAGTCATTTCCACCCCAGTGACTCCCACCGGTGATCCAGTATCTGGATGTACGCTTCTTTGAGTTTGTCGCTAAGAAAGCTGATCTCAATCAAGTCCAGCCACTCAGGATAGAGATTCCTGAACTCCTCCTCTGTTTTTGACAACACCTTCCTGTTCAGGCCAAGCCTTTCCCCTCCAAAATAGCTGAACAGAATATTCCGGTTGAAGTTCGACTTTTTTCCTTTTATCGGCAGTGCCATCTCCTCTTTTACATTTGATAGAACAATGGTACTGTTCAGAAGATCATAAGCCGGAGATAGTTCAATTTTTCCATCCTGATGAATAAGGGAAAAATTCTTCAGGTGCATATCTTCATTGCCCACCAGGTAGCTGAACAGAACGAGCCGAAACAACTTCAGTTTCTCCACTACCGGAAACGTGCAGTACCTCTCAATCAGATCAGCCACTCTCTCCATCGAATAGTCATATTTCGTATCGCGTGTCATACCGGCAACCTGGGCAAAATCTTCTGTGTGAATTTTCTTCGATTTTCCGGCCCTGTCGAAACGCCTGATCACATACACCAGCTTCATCTCTTCATTGTAGATCAATCCATGTAATGGAACATTAATTCCCGCTATGGATGCGAGACGCATGGTCAGATCTTCATTCTCCGGCACGTTTTCAAAATGAGACAGATTGGGTTTCAGCATAAAAATGCCGTGCTGATCCACAATCTCGAACTCACCATTTTTCACACTCAATCTTGCACTCAGTTTTGGCTGCACTCCCTGAATAGACATTTTCGTCATTCTTTTACGGGATTCCAGGATAAGTTCACGATCCGTGTATGGAAGAAGCACGAGTTTTTTGAGTGCGGGATTCAGCCGCCGCAAACCCGTTGAACTGTAGAGTCCTGTTTCAATCGGTTCGTATGTGATTGGGCACTGTTTCATGTTGAATTTGGTATGCGTCCTACGAACTCTGGCAGCTTCGCACGATCACCCCGGAATTTTTTCATCTGTAGACTCTTTTACCGTAACCGCACCAACTGTATCATTCCCCACCGCAAGCAGTATCTCAAACAGGTCGTTACGGTCAATTTTATTTGTGCGAAGCAGCAGATCCAGGTTGGCACCTTCGGGGAGTAATCCTTCAAAAAAAGGCGGGAATTGTCCATAGCGATATTCCTTTTGTTCGGCGGGCATGGTTACTGAAATGGGCGGTCCGCTGTAGCTATCGCTGTAATCAAACTGGTACTCCCTGTTTTTTTTGATCTCAGTGAGAACACCGGCTTTACTTCCATGCATAAACACATCAGCTTTCCTCATTTTTTACCTCCTCCATGCACTGCTCCATCACCGGGCTGTTCAGTGTGATGGTGATATTAAGTACTGTGCAGATCTTACGAAGTGAATCGCACTGCACCGTGGTTTTGCCGTGTTCCACATCAAATACCACAGTTTTTCCCACTCCGGCCAGATCAGCCAGTTCATTTTGAGTCAATCCGCTTTTCCTGCGGTGACAACGGATCAGTTTACCTTCTTTTGTCATATTTTTATTGCTTTAGCGGTAATATATGATATTATCGATAG
>CAZKIZ010000382.1:0-3351 GCA_964552935.1 uncultured Rhodohalobacter sp.
AACTTTATTATTGGCTAATTTTAGTGACATTACCCTCAAGATAGCAATGGGGGATGATCTTTTGTGCCTCAAAATCGAAAATTAGACATTATAAAACTCAGAAAGTCATCCCCCTAATTTTATCTTTCCCAACCCATAGCGCCAGGGAATTAAACACATTTGATAAAACTGCATGATCCAAGTCCATATTAAATCACAATGATTTGTACATTTCCTGCCGATTAAAATTTTATCTGAAAGCAGTGCCTCTCATGAAAACCACCGGAACCGATCCCGATATTCCCATCCTGTATGAAGACAACCATCTTCTGGTTGTGAACAAACCTGCCGGCCTTCTCTCGCAGGAAGATCACACCGGCCGGCCCGACCTGCTCAATATTTGCAAAAGTTACATCAAAGAAGAGTACAACAAGCCGGGGAACGTTTTTTTGGGTCTGATGCACAGGCTCGACAGACCTGTAAGCGGTGTGATGGTGTTTGGAAAAACATCAAAAGCGGCCTCAAGAATCAGCGAGCAGATTCGGGCGCGCAAAGTAAAAAAGTTCTACCTGGCGGTTCTGGATGGTGATCCTCCTCCAAATGGAGTACTTGAACACCATCTGTTAAAAAACCACAAAACCAATGTGACGGAGGTAGTCGCTTCTCCCAGAAAAAAGAGTAAGCTGGCAAAGCTCTCATTCAAAACCATCGAAAGAGTAGATACGATGGCGCTGGTAGATATTAACCTGGAGACAGGTCGGGCGCATCAAATCCGTGTGCAGTTTGCCTATATTGGCGCTCCGGTTCACGGAGACAGACGCTATGGAAAAGCATCAGACAATTCAATCGCTCTGCATGCGCATAAATTTCGGCTGATTCACCCCACTCAAAAAGAGGAGATGGAATTTACTGCTCCGATTCCAAGCCATGCTCCCTGGAATCTATTCAAAAAGTAAAAAAGCCGAACCTTTTAAGGCTCGGCTTTAAAGAAATTTTGCTTAAAGATAATTGAACTACACAATCTGCGGTTCCTGATTTACAACCGCTGGTTTCCACGCAGATTGTGTATTATCGAGTGCTTTCTGGCCTATCTCTTTTGCACGTTTAGGATCACCAATCACCTCTTCTGCAACAACAAGAGGCACAACCTTGCTGATTTCGGTAATCATGTTTGTGCAGTCTGACAGCTGCTTTTGAGTCAGCTCAGCAAGCAGTTCATCTTCTTCTGCCAATGCGTGGGTATGAAGCATTGTATATCCAATTGTAATCATGGAGAGTGCTGTGTAGTCATCACGCAGCATTTTTGACATTGCATCGCTCCGGGCACCATCTATGAGACCAGCAACAGAGCCGGCAAACGTGGCAATTTTTGTCTTAATGTCGGAAGTCATCTTTCCGCCAAGTCGTTCAACATGCCGTTCGAGTGATTTCACATGTTCAGACGACATTTTATCGAGTTCATGAATCAACTCGATTGCATTTTCATCCTTTAGCTCATCAGATGATTTCTGCTTCTTTACAGCGTTCATAAAATGACTTTCGAGAGCAAGCAGGTCGGACGTATATTTTCTGAGTGATTTATTTTCTTTCGTACTCATAGTAGAATGAATTTAATTAATCTTTATTCTACCATCACAACGTGCCTTAGCTTGCTCACGTTCGAAATTCGGGTTTGTCGATACGATGGAATTCAGACATCATCACTATTCCCTTTCCTTAAAGAACACGTCGGGTACCCAAATACCTGGATGCCCAGTACCTCTGATCGAGTCTTGAAATCATAACGCCAGACGAGACCGAGGCGTGTAAGAAGCGGTTGTTCTCCATCGCAATTCCAACATGCAGAAGATCACGACCTGTTCGAAAAAAAATAAGGTCACCCGGCTGCACATAATTTCTCCGAACACTACTTCCCTCCTGGAGCTGCTGGCGCGTATTTCTCGGGAGTGTCAACCCGAAATATTCTTTAAAGACGATTTGAGTAAAAGATGAGCAGTCTACTCCGCTGATCCCGGACCCGCCTAAAATATAGGGTGTCCCCTCCCACTCCTGATGCGCGCTGTTCAGTGCATCTAAAACGTTAGCATGACGATTCGTGTTATCCCCTGCCGGCTGCTGTTGCGATACCTGTTGTTTGGCAACACCACAACCGGATAAAATCACTAATATGATAGCAGAAACCCACAGATGAGTACCGCGATATTCAATAGCTCTAAAGATGCACATTTGTAACTGTAGTTTGTATCTTATTTAAAAAAATATATGATAATATGATGAGATTACTGGTAAATATCGACCATGTTGCAACAATTCGTAATGCCCGGGGTGAAGGTTTTCCTGACCCTGTTGAAGCTGCCGTGGCGTGTGAACGGGCAGGTGCCGCCGGCATTGTGTTTCATTTGCGGGGCGATCGGCGACATATACGCGATAACGATGTCTATCGGCTTAAAGAATCCGTTACCGGTCTGCTTGATTTTGAGATGGCCGCTTCCGACGAAATGATCGAGATTTCACTTGAAACTGATCCTGAACTTATTACCCTGGTCCCTGAAGGCCGTGAAGAGCTTACTACCGAAGGCGGGCTGAACATGCCTAAAGTGTATGACGATTTCAAATCGAGGGTATTTCCAGCCTACGAAAACTCCGATATCGATATCTCCCTCTTTTTGGATCCAAACCCCAGGGATATTGAGCTGGCGCACAAGCTTGGAGCGGATGCGGTGGAGCTGCACACAGGTACATTTGCAAATGCCCCCGGTAAAGAAGATCAAATGACAGAGTTGAAGCGGCTTCAAAAAGCGGCAGAACTCATTCACGAAGCCGGCATGTTGGTGAACGCAGGACACGGATTAAACCTGGATAATATGCCGCTGTTAATTGAGCATGTTCCTCACCTTGCAGACGTCAGCATTGGACATGCATTGATTTCTCAATCGATTTTTTGGGGACTGGATCGGACAGTGAAAGAGTATTTAAAGATTATGAGTTGAGCTCCTCTCCTTTTGCCCCACCACCGTGCCCTCCCTATCACGCAAAAGCAGCGTGACAAGGATGGGTACTTCGGAATAAGTTAAGACTACCTCTCCTCCGGGGAGGAGACAGATTCAAACTCGTTCAGAGTTTGGATCAGAGGTGGGTTAGCGGGGCGATGATATGGTGCCTGAGTTAAATTCAAGCCACTCAGCCCAACAGACCCACCCCTTGTCTGACGCTGGACGCTTTGAGACATGTCCCCTCCGGCGGAGGGGAAAAATCCCTTCTCCTCCCGGGAGGAGACAGATTCAAACTCGTTCAGAGTTTGGATCAGAGGTGGGTTTGCGGGGCGTTGATATGGAGCTTAATTCAAATTCAGGTCACCTAACCTCAAATAAA
>CAZKIZ010000383.1:0-3348 GCA_964552935.1 uncultured Rhodohalobacter sp.
AGATTATCATGCCCGTAGTTGTGATACCACTTTTCGCGAAGCGGGCTTCCGCCACGGTTCCCCATCGCAATCACAACAAAACCAACTTGCGATAGCGAGTGTGCCCTGGCCGCTGTTCCTCCGATTGAAAAGCCACGCGGATACGGCTCAACCTGCGGGCCGGGATAGACGTAAGAGATCACGGGATAGTTTTTTGTGGAATCAAAATCGGCAGGCTTCCACATCACACCAAACAGGTCTGTTGTACCGTCGGCCGCTTTTACGCTGAACTCTTCCGGCAGATTATATCCCGCCTCATACATTTTCGTCAGATCTACCTCTTCAAGATCCATAATCGCCCGGCCCTGATTGTCACGCAGCACCGCTTTTGTAGGCAGATCAGGACGCGAATAGTTTTGCACGAAATAGCCGCGCGAGTCGCTCATACTTACAGAGTGGTTGGCGTTTTCCGGCGTGATCAGCTCCTGACCTGAACCATCAAACCCAACTTTGTAGTAATGGGCGTGAAAAGGGTTCCGTCCCTCCTCTTTGCCATACCCTTCGAAATAGATCGTGGTTCCTGCAGTGTCAATCGCGGCTACATCACTAACCATAAAATAGCCGTCCGTAATCCGGTTTACCAGATTCCCGTCACTATCATACCGATAGAGCTGACCCCAGCCGGTACGCTCGCTCCACCAGATATACTCTTCACCATTATTTATCACACCCAGGTAGGAGTTCATCACGTTAAAATAGGGCTCGCTTTTTTCAGACCAAAGCACCTCAGTTTCACCCGTTTCCGTATTGGCTTTCACCACATCAATTTCATCCCAGGTACGGGTGCGACGCAGAATCCAGAGGTAGTCCGATTCGTCAGACGTGTAGATTCCCCCACCGCTGAAATAGACGCCGCCAAGGGATTGATCGGGCCATTTATCGGTATCGAGACGAACGCGCTCATCGTGGTTTTCCATATCAAAAATCAAGATCTCATCCTGGTAGTGATTCTCTTCGCCCGGCAGATTGTATTTATATGTTTCCAGTTCAGGCCGCTGAGCTATTGTGTTGATTACCCAGAGCTCATCCACATCACGCCAGTCCTGACGTTTAACATATAATTTCCTGGAATCTTCGAACCAGTTTACGCGAGCGCGGAGACGCTCAGTTGAAGTGGTATCGCCGTGATCGGACTGAAAACTGTACCAGCGTTCACCATCTTCTGTCAGACGAATCTCGGTACTATCCGGATCATCGGCACGCATAACGTACAGGTCGTGCTCGCGCGCAAAAGCGATCCAGGTACTGTCGGGAGAGAAGGTTTGCCATCTCTCACTTTCATCCGGCAGAAGCGAATCCCCTCTTACCAGCTCGTTACGATCTATGTGATATTGAAACTCAAGGCTGTCTACGTGAAACGTGAAGAAGCCGCGATCGGTGTCGTAATCGAACTCTTTCAGATCCAGGTCTTTCGCGTTAAAGCCCCTGCTAAACTCCTCAGAAAGCTGCGCTGCCATCTCATTGCGATCGAACAGCGGACGGCGAGTCTGGTTTCCCGCGTCTACAAACTCCCAGCGCTTGCCTTCAGTATCCTCCCACTCGTACCAGAACCGATCTTCATCTTCAATCCAGCGGGCACGCAGAAACGTGTTGCCGGTCATTTTTTGCATCTGCTGAGAAGTAAATTGTTCAGCGAGTTCAAAATTGGCGTCTTGTGCATCTGCGCCGGTAATAAGGAGCGAGAATGCCATCAAAAGAGAAAACAGTATTGAGAGAGAGTAGCGATAGATCATAAGAGTGCGTAGTTGTTTGTTTTGAGAATCAGACTAATATCACAAATCAAACGCAGGGATGCACGGGCCTTTACAATATTTATCTCATAAATGTTTTTACCGAGACAGTAGCCCCCGAACTTATCATAAATTTTTCTATTCACTGCTAAATTTCGCAAACGGAAATTTAACCCGTATCTTTCTTGTTAAGCTATTGAAACACAACCTACAAATAATCAAACGTTTATAATGAAGTTAGTTGATCCATCAGGTAAAGAAGTAACAAGCAAAGAGAACAAGGAAGCGGGACAATTGGAGCAGCAGTTAAACAAAAAAATTGAGAAACTGCTCGAGCCGATTATGAACAAAATTAAGCTGGCCGGCGGACAAATTCCCCAGCAGCAGCTTATGCAGCTCTCTTCTGCAGCTCACCAGATGCTATTCAACCGAATGGTGTACAACCTGGCGATAAAAGCAGGAGTTGAAGACATCAGCGAACTGGTCAGTGATGATGACGTGGATGAATTACAGACATCATTGAGCAATCAGCTGCAAATTGTAGACCAGCAGGAAGGCCAGCAGCCTGGACCACAAGGTCAAAAAGGACCGGATAACAAAAAGTAGTTTTCCGGTGATATAGGTGCAATCTTTTGCTGCTGTAGTAATCTGCCATAACCGAAATATTTAAAACGGGCTATACCATGAACTCATTCTACCATCATGCCGCTGTAGCACTGGATCTCTCCGAAGCGAGTGATCTGATCGTTAAGTGTGCCTCATCCTTTCAAAATATGGGCACTGAAAAAATTACGCTCATCACCGTAATCCCGGTGCCATTCAGTAAGGAGAATGAGGAGCTGGATACAAGCGCTGAGCAGGAAAAGCTTGAAAAGTATCAAAAAGTACTGGAAGAAGCCGGGTTTGAAGTAGATATTCACATCAGGTCCGGACTGCATTTCTATCCGCCGGCTGAGATATTGACAGCCGCTGAAGAAGCGATGGCAGATTTTGTTGTGATCAGTAACCGGGGTCAGAGTAAAGTTCTTGAGCTTCTGTCAGGCAGCACGTCTTCGGAGTTGTTGCAGCGATCAAGGCTCCCGGTTTACCTGATTAACCTTGAGGTGATAGAGGACGAAGAAAAAGAGGATGGCCGAACTCTTCTGCTCCCGCAGCCCTGCAGTGAATCTACCAGGCACGTCCTGTATGCCACCGATTTCTCAGATAGCGCGTACCGAACCTATAAAGTGCTCCGGGATATGGAAGGAGCCGGTATCGTGGATAAAATCTCAATGATACACGTCCAGGGTCATCACGCCATTGCGATTAAAGACCCGGTGAGCCGCGACAGGTTAACGGAACAAAATCGTGAACAGCTCGATCGTATTCGTAATAAGCTCTCAGACAGGACGAGAGAAGATACAGATCTGATTATCACTTTTGGTACCCCGGCGAAAGAGATTGTGAATACCGCAAAAGAGAGAGGTGCCACAATGATCATGATGGGTAGCCAGGGCGAGGGTTATGTTCAGGATCTGTTTCTCGGAAGCGTCAGCAGTAAGGTAACCCGGCTCAGCGATGTCCCGGTCTTGCTTATACC
>CAZKIZ010000384.1:0-3326 GCA_964552935.1 uncultured Rhodohalobacter sp.
AATCCTTGAACCGTGTATCTTTTGTGAGATCATTCACAATCATATGGCTCTCTTGCTGGATGGTATAATTGCAGATGCTTTGACTGCGCGGAATATCTTTCTGAACCCACCCACCGCTGCGTGATTTTGTCCACTGTCGGTCATGATCCAGGAAGTGAATGTGGGCATAATCAGAATCACATATAAAAGCGGCCAGCTTCGTCAGGTTGTCAAATTCACGCTCGCTGGGCGAATCGAGTATGTTGTATCGATAAAGCTCCTTCAGCCGAGTCTCTTCAGAGCTGTCATTAATGGATGAGTTTTTCACTGAATATCCCCCTCTAATTGTTGTATTTGACAACACTCCTACACCATTATAGCAAATTCTGCTAAATAATGACGATAATAATAAGCCTGTACTATCGAAAACAATAGGTGGATGATCGGGGTTCTTACCTGAGTTCTGCAAACCCATAAAGTACGCTATACTGCAAGACAGGAGTTTTTTAACTCCACATCAACAACCAATATTGCTACTCTATAATCGATATACCTGGAATTAACGATCCGATTGCACCTTTCAAAACACCCAGTGCAGCATTTATCGCATCCTGGGCAGCAACTACGCTGATTCCTGCGATGGAGATCAATACAGTTTCCACCGCATTCCGCCTGATTCTTAAAATTGCCTCAGCCTGTCTTTGGTTTAACTTTCCATCCCTCACTTTCTTCGTAAGTATCACCGAGCGTTTTGCAAAATCCTCAAGCTCATCTTCAGCCAGCTCACGGATATCGCTGATGTGATCTTTTACCACAGTCTCCATTGCGGCAATCATATCTTTCGCTATTGATTTGTAATTTAAGTCTGCCATTGTTCTTTCCCCCGGTATATTGTCAATTTAGTTTCCGCTTCGTTTTAAAGCCATTTGAAATTTCTGTATTGCTGTAAACTGAGCCATAATATCCGGCTTGATCTGTTCAATCACTTCATGGTCAAGCAGGTCCTGTTCATGAAGCCCGCGTACTTCAGTGATTAAATTATCATGCAGCCGCTCCAGCATATCTACAATATAATCTGAGTCCGGAATCTGCTTATTTCTTTCGATTAGTACAGTCAGACGGGCGTCTGCACTGTCGTAAAAATTGTAATACTCATCGACCGGACCGATATTTCGCTGCCATTCCGAAAACTGAATCATCACATTTTCCTGCAGCATGTAGGTCTGTTCATCAGTTACCTGATCATATGGTGCTATCATCTGAACGCTGCAGGCGGAAAGGAGCAGAGTAAGTATGAAAATACTCCACAAGGCAGCCGGCCCGCAGGATTTATTATATAGGGACGTGCTATTGTATTTATTCATCATATATCTCCTGGTTTTTTGGTGAAACGATTTGGTTTAAAACTCATTCTGTTTCTCTTTATCTATTCTGCATTATTCACAAATAATGGTCGATTGGTTTTATCGCTATGTCCATGAGCAAGAAACATCATGCAAAATTTAAAATTTTATTCAACTTACTCAGGTACGTTTCCGCCACCATTTACCAGACGCCTCGCCCACAACCAAATTTTTTTGGTGAATAATACAGGCTATAATCAGAATATATGGATTGGAAACTTTTTATCAACAACTGTTTAGTTTATGATTGAGTGCGGCGCAAAGCCCTCTTCAGAAGAGAACTGAAAAACCTGATTCTAATTCAACCGGTATTATTCTTATTATTGATACTGAATTGCAAACCTACTCTAAGCGCCATTTATGAACGGTAAAACGATTGCCACCCTTCCTGATCCGCCTGACCACCTGAGTGAAGAAGCGAGCCGAACCTGGATTGAGGCTGGGGTCAGGCTGTTGCGGGCGGAACGGCTCACAGAAAGAACTCTCGAAAAACTTTCGGATCTCTGTTACTGGGAAGATCAAAAATCATCTGTAATGCAAAAATTGCGGACAGACCAGGCGGCCGGTATGAATATGCCCGGTCGTAAAGATCGTTCAATCTTCCTGAAAAACCTGAAGGCGATAAGTCTCGAAATCCGCACAATCAGAAACGATTTAGGGCTGGAAGGAACAGATTCACCTGCAGTGTCTGATACTCCCTTTATAACTGAGGAGGCTTACAAAAGCTTGCCAAAACTGCTGCAAAACTGTTGCAACAGAGTAGAAGGGGAGGAGAAAAAGGCTCTTCTTCTTTTATCAATGCTCCCTTTAACAGCGGCCCAAATGCCGAATATGCTGGCAGAACATGCTAATGGGTATTACACGCCGTCACTGAACATTTTTTTGATTGATGGGTCGGGTGCCGGCAAGCAGCTGGCAAATAAAATAGAGACGCTTGCGCTTGGTGATCACAAAGCAGATGCACGTCAAAAAGGTACGGCAGTCCGCAGTTTGCTTGAAGAGCTGATTGATACAAACAAGGGCAGTGGTTCCGGTAGTCAGATGCGGGTAGTTGTTGAATCGGACCTGGAACGGGTGTTTTCAGATGATTCATTATATACCGAGGCCGGGAGATATAAGCGGCTTTTCAGAGATGGGTTTACTCCCGTTCCGATGGTGATTGAGCCAAACAGAGGCACACTCTCTTCCCTGATTATTGGCGATACCGGGCAGTTCAGGAAATTATCGTTAAATGCGGGCCCGGATCTTTTTTCCCTTTTTATGCTCTATGCCGGCCGCACGGAGAAAAACTGGCAAAGTAACCGGCCCAGCACATCTACAAGGGCACTCAGCAAAGACCTCGCTGAATTGGCTTCAGAACTTGCCGGGATACGCTCGGTCCTGGCTGACAGAAAAGAGCCAATTACGGTTGAACTGGCATCAAACCAGTGGCAGATGATTGATGATACATTTGCAGAAAAAATGGACATTATTAATGAGCTGGGTTTACCGGATGAACTTCACTCCGTTAACCGGAAAACGGCTATCTATACCCTGAAACTGGCGTCAATATTTACAGTAATGAGGTCTTTTTATGATGACCCGGGCTCTCTGAAGGGTGAATATCTAACTCCACACGACGATGATGTAATTGCGGCACTATGGATAGCGGACACCTGCCTGAAGCACGCAATACGGCTGCATGAAATACTGCCCGGCAGTAACGCGACAGACGCAAGGGGAGCTCGTTACCTGAAGTATTACAACATTTTGCCCGGCAAATTTGAAACGGCCGATGCCCTCGAAGTGGCCGATAAAATGGATATCCCGCCCAGAACAGCCAAGCGCTATCTTAACTCTCTGATTGATGAAAAAAAGGTATCCCGTCTGAAACGGGGCCTCTATAAGAAGATGGGGTGAGGGAGGAAAAAGTGAAAAGTGAGAAGTGAAAGGGTGGCTGGGGTT
>CAZKIZ010000385.1:0-3326 GCA_964552935.1 uncultured Rhodohalobacter sp.
CAATATTTTCAGGTTGTTAATAAAATTTGATTTAATACCCTCAATTTACATCTTTTAGCTTTACAACCGGATCTCAAATAGTATTTTCAGTAGTTCTTTTGCTTTGCCTTTATACATTAAGATCATGGCTTTATGGGGCGGAATTAATAGATGTCAATTGTGCTTTTAAATTGATCATTTCGCTTACCATATACGATTTCGAGGAACAAACATCACTCAAAACACACACAGAACACAGGATTTATGGATATAAGTTACCGTTGGTTCAAGAAAAATCTGTTTTCAGGAATCAGGATCTGCACGCTCTTTTTGGCGGCGCTTCTGCTACCCCTGAACGCATGTGCACAAACATCTCCCACAAACGGGATGCAGGACAACTCACCCTCCGTTCACGCGTTCACAAACGCAACCATTGTAGTGGCCCCTGGTGAGACACTGGAGAACGCCACGCTGGTGATTCGCGGGAGTGTGATTGACGCTGTGGGCACAAATGTGGAGCCTCCGGCCGATGCACGAGTATGGAATATGGAAGGGAAAACGATTTATCCCGGCTTTGTTGACCCACACTCTGAGGTTGGGATGCAAAATCCGCGGGAAGAACTGGATCGAGGTAACCTCTCCTGGAATGTTCAGCTACGAGCTCAGCTAACGGCCGAAGGCGAATATGAGGCTGATGGCGACGGAAGCGAAGCTCTCAGAGCACTTGGGTTTACAGCCGCCAATTCAGTGCCGCCGCTTGGAATTTTTAAAGGTCAAACGGCCGTGATGAGCCTCGGCAATGGAGCCGTTTCCGACCGCGTGATCCAGGCAGGTGTAGCCCAGTCAGTTTCTCTGACCCGCAGCTGGGCGCTTGGGTACAGCTACCCTACATCAGCCATCGGAGGAATCGCATTTATTCGACAAACTCTGTATGATGCCGACTGGCATGAGCGCGCTCATGAAGCGTATCTGAACAACCCCCGGGGACTGAACCGGCCTGAGTCGAATGCCGCTCTTGCCGCACTGGGTGCATCAGCCCGTGGCGATCAGCCGCTTCTGTTCGCTGCCAACAGTGAGGAAGAGGTACTCCGAAGCCTTCGGTTCAGAGACGAATTCAGCATCACGCCGTGGATTCGCGGCAGCGGTCATGAATATCGGATTCTGGACTACCTGTCGGGTGTAGACGTGCCGCTGATCCTGCCGCTGGCATTTCCCGAAAAACCGGATGTCGATAATCCTGAGGACGCTCTTGGAGAAAATCTCTCCACACTGCGCCACTGGTATCTTGCGCCTGAAAATCCCGCTCGTGTAGCCGGGGCCGGGTTAACATTTTCATTTACCACCGACGGCCTTGACAGCCACAGTAATTTCCTGCCAAATCTGCGAAAGGCCGTACATGCGGGACTGAGCGCTGACGATGCGCTTGCGGCCCTGACCGTAAACCCTTCAAACCTTCTTGGAATCGGGGATACACACGGGACACTTGAACAGGGGAAATCAGCCAATATTATTGTCACCAATGGCGACCTTTTCCATCATGATGCTAAAATCCTGGACGTTTGGGTTGATGGAGATCATTTCAGAATCAACCACGAAGCTCAGGCCGATCCGCGCGGCGAGTGGATGGCTACATCTGCCGATAATCTCGTACAGGGCACGATGGAGATTGCAGGAACAACCGGGCGATTAAGCGGAACCATCACCATAGATGGGGAAGAAATTGAGCTCAAGTCTGTGGCCATGCAGGATCAGTCGCGCAGATTCAGGGCCAATTTCTCCGGCGAAGAGCTGGATGTGGAAGGGATGATTCGCCTGACGGCATCGCTTGCTGGTGATGAACTGATCGGCTGGGCTGAAATGCCGGGTGGAGAACGAATTGATTGGAGTGCAGAGCGAAGCGCACCGGGTGAGCCCGACGAAATTGAAGAGCTCTCATTTCCTGATCGTGATCTGCAGCTGGCAGATTTGCGACCGAATATGGAGTATGGCCGGGAATCTATTCCGGATCAGCCTTCAACGGTGCTGGTACGAAACGCAACAATCTGGACTATGGGCGAGCAGGGAATTCTTGAAGGAGCCGATCTGCTGATCAGAAACGGGGCGGTTGCAGATGTGGGCCAAAACCTGAGTGCACCCTCAGGCGCCGTTGTGATTGATGCCGATGGCAAGCATGTAACTCCCGGGCTGATTGACGCCCACATCCACTCCGGTACAGACGGAGTGAATGAAGTTGGAAATGCCATCGTGCCTGAAGTTCGCCTGGGCGATGTACTGAATATCAATAACATCTGGATGTATCGCCAAATTGCGGGCGGCCTTACCACGGCACACGTGATGCACGGATCGGCCAACCCGATCGGCGGGCAGAATCAACACATTAAAATGCGCTGGGGTGCTCTCTCACACGACCTTAAGTTTGAAGATGCGCCGCGCACCGTAAAATTTGCGCTGGGAGAAAATCCAAAACGTGTGGGGACAGACCGGTATCCTGAAACCCGGATGGGCACGCAGCACATTATCGAAGACCGGTTTAACATGGCGAGAGATTACGAGGCGCGATGGAACGAGTGGAATGATTCGGGCAGCGGAATTCCACCCCGAAGAGATCTGAGAATGGATGCCCTTGTGGACATTCTGAACGAAGATATTTTGGTGCAGTCGCACAGCTACCGTCAGGATGAAATCCTTGCCCTGATGAGAGTAGCCGAGAAGTACGATTTTACCGTAAAAGCGTTCCATCACGGCGTGGAGGCGTATAAAGTTGCCCCTGAACTGGCTGAACACGGAGCCGGTGCGGTGGTCTGGTCAGACTGGTCATCGTTCAAAATTGAGGCCTATGACGGCACAATTTACAACGCGCGTTTGCTTGATGAGGCTGGAGTTCTTACATCACTCCATTCAGATAACAGCCAGATTGCGTCCCGCATGAACTGGGAGGCGGCTAAGATGGTGCATGCCGGAGTTGATCCGGAAACAGCGCTGGCGATGGTGACCATAAATACGGCGGCTCTCCTTGGGATTGATGACAGGGTAGGCTCTCTTGAAGCAGGTAAAGATGCCGACTTTGTGATCTGGAATGGGGATCCGCTCTCTACATTTACAAAGGCGGAGCAAACCTGGATTGACGGACGAAAATATTTTGATCTCGAGGAAGACGCTCAGCTGCGAACCGACATTGAGCAGGAGCGTTCCCGATTGATTCAATACATACTGGAGGCGAACTGATGAGTAATTTTATCCACCAAAATTCAGACAGAAGTCACCCCGATAATAATTTAACTGAAAATCACAAAATGATGAATCGATCGAAAACCGCTGAACACGCCTTGCAAAATGATTCAACCGGT
>CAZKIZ010000386.1:0-3324 GCA_964552935.1 uncultured Rhodohalobacter sp.
GAAACTCCTGACACGCTGGTTCTCACTTCCGGTATCTACTCAGTTGAAGGTACATCAGACGATCCTTTCACCATCAGCGACGTATTTGAGATTGTTTCTCGAGACAGCTCCTATGTAATCCGGCCGTTCATTTCTGCAGAGGCGCAAATTTTGGGACGGGTGGCCAACGATAAGCAGCAGGTTGTGTCCGGCGCGCGGGTGGAGGCCTGGCGGGATGGGATGGAGGTGGAGTCAACAACCACGGACAGTAACGGCGAATTCACTCTTGAACTGCTGGCAGACGGCTCTCTCTATTCGGTTGTCGTCTACCCGGAACTGAACCTGAACGGCACGTTTGTGCCGGAGGAGTATGTTGGATTCTCGCCCGACGCGCGGGTGATTACACCATTTCCCGGGGGCAGCTACAATCTCAATTTTCTCCTCTACACTGAAAACCCTCTGGTTATTCCAGGTGGAAGCGGACAGACCCCGGTGGGTAACTACACACTGTCAACCGATGGTGGCACAGTGATGATTTCTAACATCCCGCCTGACCTGGGAATCGTGGGCGGATCGGCGCAGGCGTACAGCCCAACCATCACCCCGGGCGCATTTCCCGGTGAATTTGCCACGCGTCAAGACGGACTTGAATCGGCCCTGTTTTCAGGTGGATTTGCCTCTGTAAACCTGCTTCGGAGCAATGGTGCCGGCGGTGTGGAGCCGATCAGCGAACTGCGCGATTCCACAGGGACCCCCGTGCGCGTTGAGCTGCGATTCCGCATGGATCCGCTGGACTATTACGTGCTTCGAGATCCGGAAACTCTGAGTTATTTACCAAGTTACGTAAACCGTCCGGATACCATCGATGTGCCGCTCTATTTTTACGATGAGCAGCTGGGCGACTGGATTCTGTCACCCGAGTTTGGATGGCTGGAGAGTGAAACCGGGGCTATTCCGTTTGATCAGTTTGAGGCCATCCGTGATGGGAGCTATGAGGGCACGGTTTACGTAACGGGCCTGGTGGATCACTTTACATTCTATAATATAGACAAGCCCGCAAGACGTGCCTGTGTTACCGGAAGAATACTGGATCAGAATTTTCAGCCTGTTCCCGGTGCGCGATTGGTGCTCCGTTCAATGCCGGGAACCCCATTAAATACCTTTTTCTCTAACACTTCAGAACCAGTAGCAAATCAAAGCGGGTATTTTCGCGGGATTGTTCCCCGAACTGAAACCGGGCCATCAGACGACTGGAACGGCAATAATAGAACGGATTTTTTCCGATTCAATATCACTTATGAAGATCCGAATGCCTGCACTATATCTTATTTTGATGGCGGGGGAAACGGATACTTGGCACCATTTTATTCTGAAGAAAGTGGATGTCTCAATGTAGGCAGTTTGCGTGTATCACTCAGAGAGGCTAAAGAGAAGGATTTTAGAATTACATTTCTCGATATCGAAAGAGACGGACAGCCTGACTACCCGCTGTTTACAGTTCCCCCGGCGACTTCAGGATTTAACTACGCAACAGCAACACTACAGGATAATCGAATACCGGTTATGGGGCCAGTGTGGAACTGTATCTGTGATGACGGTTCAGCGTTTCAACTATGTAATTTTCAGAGTACAACAAACCTGTCCGGACGCGCAGGATTTACCCTGCCGGTGCTTATTCCGGATCCGGATCTGCCCCTGAGCATCACGGAATCACTTACCGGTACGTTTAGCTACCGAAAAGATCGGCCGGACCTCGGTTTTGGTGCCTATGAATTTGCCGGATGCAGCTACCTGGTACCGGAAAACCAGGGAAGTAAAACCGTCCGCTGTGAAGTGACAAGAAGGGGGCCACCGATCGTGGATATTGTTCGAATTGCCACAGATGATGGGTTTGATGAAAATAACCCATTCCAGTTTAGCTACCTGTTTGATGATCTTGTAGTTATTGAGGCTGAGGGAGAGGATCTGAACGGCAATCCGGTAGAAAGCTTTTACTGGTCAGACCCGCTCGAAACCCGGTTTGTTGCAAATGGACAAATAGTATCCGCCCAGGCAAATCAGCTATTTGGGACAGGAACGGATCTCGGAATTATGACGCATGGCATCGATTTTTACGGCTGGCGGGGCACAGATGTTGTTGGCGGAATAGAGGTTGAAGAAGTTGAAATTGAGATCACTCCCAACAGGTCGCTCATCGTTCCCGGCGATACAACCCTGGTGCTGGCAGATGTTACCGGGGCCAATAATACAAATGTTAACTGGTCGGTAGACGACCCCGGAATTGCTACCATTAATCAATCCGGAATACTTACCGCAAAATCACCCGGCGAAGTCATTGTAACGGGACGAAGTGCAGCCGATCCATTTAAAACAGACCAGGTAACCATCGATGTGGCCAATCTTATGGCGATCTTTACTATAACTCCTCCTGCAGGTGACAGCACAACCGTGTTTACGTTTGACGGATCGCCATCACTTGGAGACATTACCCGGTTTGACTGGGATTTTGGTGACGGGGCAACGGCGCAGGGAGAAGTTGTTCAGCACAGCTATGAAAGCAGCGGCACGTTCCAGGCTACGCTAACGGTGACCGGCACGGGAGGCCTTACTGCTTCATCGACCGGCACTGTTTCTACAACCGGGGAGCCGATAGCCGTGATCAGCGCGAATCCGCAGGGTGGCAGCCCGCCGCTAACCGTTCAGTTTGATGGATCGGGATCGTTTTCAGATTCAGGAGTCATCATCGACTGGGCATGGGACTTTGGCGACGGAAACCAGGGGGCAGGTGAGTTTACTGAACATATCTTTCTGGAGGCCGGAGAATTTTACACCTCGCTGACAATCGAAGATGAGTCCGGTGGAACGGGAGTTGACAGCCTGAAAATTGTAGTTTCTGACGGTCCCATGGCGAGTTTTACAATCAATCCCGAAACAGGCTCAGCACCATTAGAGGTCGTTGTTAATGCCACTTCATCTGAAGGAGATATTATACGATATGCTTGGGATTTCGGCGATGGTACGACATTGAATCCCGGGTCTGCGATTGAATCCCACACATACATCACAAACGGATCCTACACGATTCAGCTTGAGATTGAAGATAACATAGGCCGCAAAGATCAATCTACAAGAACTTTGACTTTGGGATGCGATGAACTCTTTCAAGGTAACCTCACAATCCTACGAATGGGTGATTTTCAGCAACTTGCCGGTTTTTGTGGAGTGGATGGAAACCTCTCTATCAGAGGTGATCTTGGAGAAATTGATAATCTGTTTCAGCTGAGTAACCTGACTTCGATAACTGGTGAATTGGCAATAAGAAATTCGCCTAATCTTCTTTCGCTT
>CAZKIZ010000387.1:0-3323 GCA_964552935.1 uncultured Rhodohalobacter sp.
CCCCGGCAGGGTGTAAACAACTTTTCACCTTTCACCTTTCACCTTTCACTTTTCTTCACTTCTTATTTGGCAGGAACTACAATACTTATAGTCAGAATGCCAAAAAGTTAATCGTTGCTTTCTTTCGAAGGCCGAATAGCGAGTAGATAGGTATAGAATGCCGTAGCCGCCAGGCCTGGAAGAATCAGAACTCCTTTCAGGGTCAGCTCCCCGGTTTGCAGCCAGCCGGTCAGCAGGGGCTCCGTGTATACGAGTGCCGCGCAGAACATCATCAGTCCGAAACTTGCGGTCAGATGGTAGTTTACCTCCATCACCCGTTTGCTGTAAATTCCGAGTGCAAAAGCCATCACGCCATAGCTGGCAAGGGTGGCGGCGGCTGAACCCATCATCCCGAACCAGGGGATCAGCGCAAGGTTAATGGCCAGTGTAATCGCGGCACCGAGAAGCGTAATTTTATATAGAACCGCAGTTTTTTCTTTGATGAAAATTCCCGAGGAGAAGTTTATATACCATCCCTGGAACCAGTAGGCCCATAACAGCAGCGGAACAATCTCAAGACCTGCCCAGTAGCTCGGGTTGATCAGGGACCAGCCGGTCATAGGTATTTCAAGGGCAACTATCTGGTTTCGGAAGAGTGAAACCACCAGGTAGGCGCCTGCCGCAAACGCATTGAAGAAGATGAACGCCTGGCTGAATGTTGTGGCGGCGTCTTTATCTTTCGCATGGCGCATGAAAAATGGCTGCCACGCCATGCGGTACATCTGAACAATCAGCAGCATAAATACGGCGAGCTTGTAGCAGGCGCTGTAGATTCCCACTACATCTTCGGGGGTGACGCCGTCGCCATAGAGCCGTTCAGAAACAGCAGGATCCATATTGTTGAGCAGGAAACGGTCCAGCATTTCATTAATAGCGTGGCCGAGACCAGCCGGAATAAAGGGAAGGCCGAAGCTGAAAATAGTGCCGAGCCATTCGCGTTTCCAGTTGCCGCGCCACAAGTCAGCCGTGTAGATCCAGACCAGGAGAGTGAGCAGTGCCGATGCTGCAAGATTGGCGATAAACACTGCTTCGATTCCGAAATTAAGCACAAGAATCAGGTATAGGTTGAGCCCGACATTAACAACCACATTCAAAATTTTGAAGAGCGCAAACTGAACCGATTTTCGAACGAGGCGAAGTTCGGCAAGCGGCACAACGGCAAGAGTATCAAACCAGAGGATGCCCAGCATCATGATAAAGATGGCGGAGGTGTCGCTGTCCAGATTCATGGCAGAAAGGGAGACGGGCATCAGAAGCCATAAAATCAGAACGATGAGAGTAGAAGTGCCAAGCAGCGTAATCTGTATCGTTTTGAAAATGTTGCGGGCCTCTTTCCGGTCTTCGGCATATCGAAGATAGGCGGACTCCATCCCCATCTGAACAACAACGTTCAGGAAGGTGAGGGCGGCGTAGGCCAGCGCAACGATACTGTAGCGGGCCGGGTCAAACACATCGGTATGAAACGGAACCAGAATGTAGTTCAGAAACCGTGCGAATACGCTGCTGAATCCAAAAATAAGGGTGTCAGAAAAGAGTTCGCGCAGTTTATTCACTCCGTCAGCTCCCGTGGGATAACTTTTTTGCCGCTTCTACCCCAAGATGATAGCTCAACGGTCCAAATCCGGTGATGATGCCGTCCATTACCCGTCCGGTGACTGACCGTTCCCTGAACTCTTCGCGGCCGTGAATATTAGAAAGATGGACCTCCACTTTGGGGATATTGAGCAGCTCAAGCGCATCTCTGATGGCAACAGATGTATGCGTAAACCCTCCCCAGTTGGCGACGAGAGCATCGGCCGAGCCGTTTCGGGCGTTGTGAATCGCGTCGATCAGCTCCCCCTCGTGGTTGCTCTGCAGGAACGAGAACTCAATCTCCGGAAACGATTTTTCCAGCTCCTTATTAATATCGCCGAGCGTATCGGAGCCGTAGGTGGTTGTGTCTCTCTCTCCGAGGAGGTTCAGGTTTGGCCCGTTCAGCACCAGAATCTTCATAGTTTGACCTCACTGGAGATCTTCTCGCGAAGCTGATCCATCTCTTTTTCTGTGATGTCGATAGAGTGGCCGAGAGAGACGTTTTGCGACTCTTTATATATAGGCACCAGGTGTACGTGCGCGTGCGGCACTTCAAGACCCTCCACGATAATGCCTGTTCGAATGGGCGAAAGTGCACGGTCTATCGCTTCGGCCACTCTCTTTCCAAAGAGAATTGTGTCTGCCAGCAGGTCATCCGGGAGATCAAAAATATAGTCGATCTCTTTTTTAGGAACTATTAATGTGTGGCCCTTAGCAATCGGGTTGATATCTAAAAACGCGATATGCGTGCTGTTTTCGGCGATTTTATAACACGGAATTTCACCGTTAATGATTTTTGTGAATATTGTAGACATAGGCTGAAAATATTTTAACAATATGGAATGCAACAGTCTTAGTATATTGTTATAACAATGTATTAAAGCTCTGTTGCTAATGCAGGAAATTAAAGGATTAATTTAGAAAAAAAATTGTTCTATTGGTTGATTTTGAGACCATCATCTCCTTATCTTTGGTTTCTTTGAAGGAAATGATGAATCGGTAGCTCAGCTGGTAGAGCAACGGCCTTTTAAGCCGTGGGTCGAGGGTTCGAGCCCCTCCCGATTCACAAGTTTTTATTTAAGAATCTCTCTTGATTAACCCTTATCGGCTGATACCCGGTAGGGGTTATTTTTTTGAACAAACTTTAATTACACCTCTGACTATTATAATCTGCACCCTACAGCTTACCCATGCAGATTTTTAAACCTGTGCTATTTGTTTACCGGATAAACGAAGTTCTAAATACGAAGGAATATAGGTATCACGCAACGGCGCAACGTGCTCATTTTCGCTCAGTGCAGGCGGCACGTACTCATTCCAATCACGTCACGATGTAAAACCCACCGGCCTGTCCCGAGCTTAGTCTCGGGGACTCTGCCATTTCTAACCCGGACCTGACAATGCCGGTAGATCACTTGCCTTCAGACCATTTCATTTTCAATTAGATTATACGCAGCGCCGTTGCGCCTTTGCGAGAAGCGCTCAACATGAGAAACATCTAATGGTTAGGCTCCGGTTCTTTTCTTAACTAATCCAAACCGAGCCATCGTTGGTTTATTTTCAGATTTTTTTAATCAGAGAGCTCAGAGCAGTTTCCAATTATTTATGTATATGAGAAGATTACTATTTGTACTCGCTTCTGTTATCGCGGTTTTTACCTTTAGCTGCGACACCACTCAACCCTCCTTTGATGACGCGGTTCCGGGAGTGTT
>CAZKIZ010000388.1:0-3312 GCA_964552935.1 uncultured Rhodohalobacter sp.
CAAAAATCACAGTCTAAACTATGATTACCGCTGATTATGTGATGGACTGTGATTGAAGTCATGCATGCATCAAGTATATCAAAGCAGATCAAAAAAATCACAGCTCATCAGCGCAATCACAAAAATCACAGTTTAAACTATGATTACCACTGATTATGTGATGGACTGTGATTGTGAGTATGTCTCCATCATAGTACATCAAATCAGATCAATAGAGTCAGAGCTCATCCAGCTTCGTCCAACTAAATCACAGCCCATCTGCGTAATCATTAAAATCACAGTTAAATCACAGTTTACTTACCGCCTCCCAAATTAATCTCAGGTCTTCATCTCTTGAAAGCCGATGCGCTCCGTTTGGAACCAGGATCAATTCGCACTTATCATCACTAATAAGCCGATGCAGTTTCTTCGATTTTTGCCACGGTACGTCTTGGTCTTTCAGCCCGTGGATCAGGGTGACGGGAATATCGAGATCGAGAGATTGCTTGTGCAGCAACAGGTGCTTTTTGCCGCTTTCCAGAAGTTGTTTGGTGATGATGACCGGCTCTTCCCGGTAGTCGCTGGGCTGTGCGATGTAACCCTGTTCATTCATTAATTTACGCTGCTGATCGCTCATGCGGTGGTGCCAGATATCTTCAGTAAAATCGGGCGAGGATGCGATGCCAATGAGTCCGCGAATTTTATCCGGTCGTTTGAGAGCTGCAAGCAGGGCGATCCACCCGCCCATGGAGGAGCCGACGGCAACCACCGGGGCATCAGCCAGTTCATCCAGCACCAGGAGTGCATCATTCAGCCAGTCGGTAAAGGTCCCTTCCTCAAATTTGCCGTCCGACTTGCCATGTCCCCGATAATCAAAGCGGATATACGCCCGCCCACGCTCCCGGCACTGCTCTTCGAGAAATGTTGCTTTGGTTCCCTCCATATTTGAGAAAAAACCGGGCATAAACATAACGGTGGGCGGATCTCCATCCAGCGAATGAGCCGCAATTTTAAGGCCATCAGGGGTTGTGAGATAGATTGGGTTCATGCAGCAAAAATATGGCTGTAATTATTTTTGAATAGTTCTGAATCCGTACATCCTCCATTTAAAAGAGTCTGGAACATCAGCTCCATAATCAGATCAGCACATAAATCAACCAGCCGATCAGTAAAATAAGAAGGCAGATAAAGACAAATACTCCCCATGGAAACCGCCACTCCGGTTCTTCGCCCAGCTCTTTGTAAAGGTAGTTCCGAAGGAGTGCCGTATTTTTTGTGTTGGCTTTGTAGACGGCATCGAACGCATCACCAAAAACAGGGATCAATCCGCCCACGAATTCAATGATCATAATGCGGATCATCTTACGCTGGATACTGCCGGGCGCCCCGGCCTTTCTGGCTTCGTGAAGTACATAGAGAGATAGAATCAGCCCTGCGAAATCTCCAATACCGGGAACCAGCCCAATCAGCGGACTCAGCCCAAACCTAAAGTTTGTAAACGGTACACGGATGTTGCTGTCGGTCCAGTAGCTGAACTTGTCGAGCCGTTCGAGCGTGCGGCGGTGCTCTTCATCAGATGGAGCTGATTGGCTCATGAGTTTATTTTTTTGTGTATGAGTGAAACAGGAAATCTAAAAACAACTTGGAACGTCTGATAACGTCTCTTTGGGATTATCCTAACAGAAGGTAATAGTCTCAATTTTAGCTATGACTGTCTATCAGAAATCTTGTTTTTATCCTTATAGAAGCCTGTTTTCTCTAATAAAACAGCAACCACAAAAAAGATGATAGCGAATAAGCCAACATCTAAAATCAATATAACCGCGGTGCTATCAGAAACAGACGAAGGAAAACCGCTGTTTCGGGTGATGATTCTTGTGAGTGCAACGGTCACAAACATGACAGAAAAAATGTAGAAGAATGTTTTTTTAGACAGTGTAACCATCACGTTGTAATTGAGTTGGGAGCATACGGGCCCGTCACTTTTTGCTTCTCAGCATCATCTCCTGAATCACTGTGTCCAGCGGGATGTTCCGTTCTACCAGCAGAACCAGCAGGTGATAGATTAGATCAGCCGATTCATTCACCACTTCAGAATCTTTCTTATTCTTGGAGGCGATAATTGTCTCCACAGCCTCTTCGCCCAGTTTCTGGGCAATTTTATCGATCCCTTTTTTAAACAGTTTAGATGAGTATGATCCCTTCGGCTTATCCGCTTTTCGGGATATCAGGAGTCTCTCCAGGTCGTAAATAAATTCAATTTCTTCTTTGGTTGCCATATCTGGTTTAGTCTGTTCTTTTTTGTAAAATTCGTACTTCGATGCCCTCGGAGGCCATCTCTTTTTTTAAATCCTCAATTTCAATTTCTCTGAAGTGAAAAATGCTTGCGGCCAGAACGGCGTCTGCAAGGCCAAGTTTCACGGCGTCGCAGCAGTGCTGTATGGTGCCCGCCCCGCCGCTGGCAATTACAGGAATAGTAACTCTTTTATTTACCGCGTTCAAAAGCTCAAGGTCAAAACCGGATTTAGTGCCATCGCGGTCCATACTTGTCAATAAAATTTCACCTGCACCCAGCCTCTCCGTTTTTTTGATCCATTCGAGAGCATCCAGCCCGGTAGGTTGTGAACCGCCGCTGATAAACACCTCCCAATGGTCGCCAACCCGTTTGGCATCTACCGCGGCCACAACCGCCTGGGAGCCGAATGCATCCGAAGCTCTTGTGATGAGATCGGGATCGAGCACGATTGCGCTGTTCAGCGAAACTTTATCTGCGCCTGCTTTCAGGATAGCGGCTATCTCATCTACGGTTCTGATCCCTCCGCCAACGGTGAACGGGATATTGATGTGTGCCGCTATATCGGTGACAAGGGCTACAAGGGTTTTCCGTTTCTCTTTTGTTGCGGTGATATCCAGGAATACCAGTTCATCGGCACCCTCTTCGGTGTAGCGCTGCGCGAGTTCAACCGGGTCACCAGCATCCCGCAGGCCGACAAAGTTCACCCCTTTAACGGTTCGACCGTCTTTAATATCAAGACACGGTATAATTCTTTTTGTGAGCATAAGTGAAGGCATGAAGATAAAAAAGAATCCTCTCAATATTTGAGAGGAATCCATTTATTTGTGGAGAGGGATCATTAGATGATTTCATTATCGGTCAAACGGTATTGGAATATCTTTTCAAGAAAATCACGATCAATATTTGGTCAAGAAGTCTTGCATACTGCATGGAGCTCTTTACCGAATGAGATCTCTCGCGTGGTATCCGCTATCTCCACCTTTCGCATCGTATTATATTTTTATATTATTTTTGAAAATATGCTCCAAAATAGGCTT
>CAZKIZ010000389.1:0-3298 GCA_964552935.1 uncultured Rhodohalobacter sp.
AAATCTTAAGATTATGAAACAGAATACCAGGTATATCAGCCAAGCAACCGCAATCTTTTTACCGAAGATTTCAAGAGTAACCGCAGTATTATTGGGGTTCGTGCTGTTTGCATTGATCTCATGCGGCGTTACCGATAGCACTGATGAATATGATACTCTTTCAGATCTGGAGCAGGCAGAGGCATTATTTAAGCAGTTGGTTCAGGATTCCGCCAACCAGACGATCACCTTTCCGAATGAAGATCCGGGCATTCCCATTTACGCACGGGTGGGGCCTATACTGAATCAGTTTTTTGTGACAGAAGGCCAACTTGTGATTCCGTTCTATCGGGACCCGGAGTGTATTCGGGGGGACTTCAATTTCCTGGCCTATTACGATCCGCCAGCCGCTTTTGGTTGTGATTTAACGGTGGAGGGGAAATTTGTGATCGAAAAAGAGGCAGAAGAGGGAGAGTTTCCAATCATGGCTCATACCGTGGGAACACAGGTGCCTGTCTGGATTGTGGATTGGCCCGGTTTCCAGGAATTAATGGAAAATGAGTCTGTTACGCTTACAGATATTGAGGCTTTAAATCCTGTAAAAGGAGTCGCAGAGAGCTATACAGAGTATCTCTCACCGAGAATGAATGATCATGAGGTGATTATTGAAGCCGCCGGAAAAGTACAGGATAGTGACCAGCAGTTTACATTTATTCTTACCCACAGGGGAGACCAAATCGAGACGATTTCACTTGTTCTTGAATAGTGAAGAGTACTGAATAGAACGGATCTGCAGGTTAGTTTGTGGTGAAGCTCTTGACCGGGTTTTTAAAACTCCCGTTCATGCCGCACTTCAAAATAAGATCCGAAACTGCAGGCTCTGCCGTTTAGAAGATATTATTTTACGCGATGAAGAGAGATCGCGGATTTGGGTCCGCGATGACGGATAAAGAATCTCTCCATTTTACGGCTAAATCAGCGGCTCAGAAGTCCCTGCATTCGCTTGGCTTCTGTAGCCTGCTGGCTATTGGGGTAGTCCTCTAAAATTCGATTTACAAGCTGAAGAGCGCGCGTGTCGTTACCCGCTTCTCTGAATGCTAAAGCTGCTTCCATTAAATTAAGCGGGGTAGTGGATGCGTTTTCATTCCATTCCGCTGCACGAACATACATTTCACCAGCCTCTTCGTAGCGATCCAGTTCTGACAGTATGATAGCATGAAGAGAGATCGGGGCTACTCCAACAATACCGCGGGGTACGTCAAATCGCTGAATCCGGTTTAGTGCTTCTTCATAATTACCAAGCTCAAACTCAGAAACGGCCGCATAGTAGATTGCGAGGTTTCCGGCACTTGTCCGCCCGTAATTTTCGGCAATCTGAACAAAACCGAGCGTTAAATCAGCATCATCACCAAGGAGTGCAGTCTCGTAATTACCCATCATAAATTGCTGTTCTGCAACTCCAAGAAGATCCTGGGCCTGCTGCTCCTGCTGACCGGAGTAGATAAAAAATCCAATACCCAAACCAATTGCCAGTACGATTCCTAATCCGGTGCCGAGAACGGTAGCTTTGTTGTTCTCGTAGTAGTACATGAACCGCGAAGAATACTCAATTAGAATATCCTGTTCTAAATCTTCTTTTTTAAGTCCCTTACTCATAAAACGTTGTTCAAATTATTTTTTATTTAAGCTGTGAAAGTTATCACTGTTTACGGTTTTAACCAAGTGAAAAAACGGTCAGTTACTCTTTGATAAGATACCATTGTGCAGCGTATATGTTGTATCACAGCGTTTTGCGATATCTTGCTCGTGGGTAATGAGCACAATTGAGAGCTCCCGCTCCTCTCTGAGCTCAAACAGCATGGATAGGATCATCTCTGTATTTGTCTCATCAAGGTTTCCCGTGGGTTCGTCTGCCAGGATAACGGATGGTTCATTCATGAGCGCACGCGCCATCGAAACCCGCTGCTGTTCACCACCGGAAAGCTGCGACGGGCGGTGTGTAAGCCGTTTTGACAGCCCAAATCGTTCAAGCAGGGCAGAGGCTCTTTTCTCTGCGCTTTTCTGGTCAGTGCCGCGGATAAAAGCCGGCATCATTACGTTCTCAATTGCCGTGAATTCGGGCAGCAGGTGATGAAACTGGAAAACAAAGCCTACTTTCTTATTTCTGAAATCTGCAAGGCTATCTTCTTTTAATGAGTAGACTGAATCACCCTCCCAGAACACGTCGCCGCTGTTGGGACGATCCAGGCCGCCCAAAATGTGGAGCAGCGTGCTTTTTCCGCACCCGCTTGATCCCACGATGGCCACCATTTCAGAGAGATCAACAGAGAGGTTAATGTCGGTTAAAATTTCGAGCTCTCCATCGCCGGCATCACTGTCGAATGATTTTGCAATGTGCTCGGCACGAAGAACGGGATCTCCGGAAGTTGTCATGTAATACTATTTTGAAATTCAGGAAAAATAATGGGGTCAATCTCCACACATTTGGCGGTTTCTGTATCGATAGAAGCGATCACGCCGCATAGGCGATTATCCTTATCTGCTACGTGAAACCGCTGAGGTGTGCCAAGGACAAACCGATTGATGGATGTCTTTTTTTTCATACCTATAACGGAATTAAACGGGCCTGTCATACCCGCATCGGTAATATAACCTGTTCCGTTTGGGAATATACGGGCATCGTTGGTCGGTATGTGGGTGTGCGTGCCTACAATAACGGAAACCTGTCCGTCGAGCTGCCAGGCCATCGCCATTTTTTCCGCGGTAGCTTCAGCGTGGAAGTCGACGAATATGATATCCGTCTCCTCTTTAATTTTCTTTATGGCCCACTCCGAGGTTGCAAAGGGATCATCAATCTGCTGCATAAATGTTCGTCCCTGCAGATTCAGAACGCCTATTTTTTTATCTGTGCCGGGCAAATCATAAATACCGTAACCAAAACCTGCATTTCCTTTCGGATAGTTGAGAGGACGCAGAAGATTTGGATCTGTTTTCATGTACGAGAATATCTTCCACTTGTCGAAGGAGTGATTGCCGCCCGTGATGACATGTATGCCAAGATCGTACAGTCGTTTTACGATATCCCTGTTGATGCCCCTTCCTTCATGGGAATTTTCACCGTTGGCAATGATAAAATCGGGATCGTGTTTTTCGAGAAGTGGAGGCAGCATCGTCTCCAGAAATTCCAGCCCTGATTCACCAACGATGTCTGCTATGAAAAAAACTTTTACCGTATTGTTTGCCATGGATAAAGGTTGAAGCTTATTGTAAACAATTGGGCAAGGTACGAAATATGGTGCTCAAGATTGGCAATGTTCTT
>CAZKIZ010000390.1:0-3270 GCA_964552935.1 uncultured Rhodohalobacter sp.
CCCCGAGTCAAAGCTCGGGACAGGTCGGGACCAGGAAAACACTGGCAGGGGAGACTACTCCCGCACCACAAAAAAAAGGCAGTATTCGCTCAATGCGAACCTGCCCTTTTTTACTCCCTGTTGGTAAAACGCTTATTCTAGAAGCAGGTTTTTGATTTAATTCTCTGGCTGAACAACTCTGTTTTCATCCAGAATTACGGCGGTCTGGGCTAACAATCGGCCATTCAGGGTTGCTCCGGTTGTAAGCGTAATTCCGGTTTTAGATAGAATGACGCCCTCCATATGAGCATTTGTCCCTACCGTAACCTCGCCGGCTACCTGCCAGAATATATTTTGAGCCTGAGCACCGCCGGTCAGAGTAACTTCAACATCTGAACTCAGTGTAAGGTTTTCTGCAATTTGGAAGATCCATACATCTTCAGAACTACCTGACAGAGTTATGTCATTAGAAATAAGAACAGTATTGCTCCAGGTATAAAGACCCGGAGAGAGGGTTCTTCCGCTGATATCGCCTGCGTATAGCTCAACAAAATCGGGAGCCGATCTGCCCGCTGCATCATCATAGGCGCTGCCCATATTCTCAACAGCCGTAGTAAGGTTTGACGGGGTAGGATCGGCCATGTCAGCGGCATACACTCTTCCGGTTACCTGCGAAGATGTAGCGTAACCTGTTTCATCAGTCAGCGCAAAACCGGTAATGAAGCTGCCTGCAGCCGGGCTTAATCCCAGATCTCCTGTAATAGCGGAGGTCGGGTTATTATTAATGGCTGTTTTGGCGAGCATCACATAGTTGCCGGCAAATCCAAGATCAACGGTCTCCACGGTTTGGGTGTTTCCGCCAGTAGTGAAACCCCATCGTGTATTTTCTGCAATGGCTACGCCGGTTGTGCTCATCGCATCTGTGGATATTCTCGCGGTGTAATTCGTTCGGGCATCAAGAACATTGAGTGGTGTAAACCGGGCAGTAGTGCCTGAATATTCAACAGAGCCGGGAACAGCCTCAGACTGATTGTTTTCTAAGGTGAAAGTGGCGTTGTTGATTGATTCTGCAACCATGGCCTGATTAAATGTTACCGTTACAGTCTTGTTACGCTCAACATCGCTCTCCCCATCAGCTGGATTGGTAGAAAAAATGGTGGGTGCGTCAGGGTCTACATCGGGGCTGGTACTGCTGTCGCAACTCATCATAAACCCGGCCAGCAGAACTGATAGGGCTGTTATACTTAATAATCTGTTTTTTAATCTCATGATATATTCTAATTAACGTGCGGAGGTTATCGTGATGAAATTATCACACTTGTAAGGTGCACAATTTCTGATGCCTTTCTGTTACAGTCCATCAACTTAGAGTTGTATGTATCACTGATTGGGATATGTGTTCACACCACTTATGGTACGCAACAAAAAAAAGCAGCCCCGGTAATCACCGGAACTGCTTTTGGGCTTTGGGGGGAAAAACTCTTAGTCAATTACCTGTTTCTGCTTGTTCTTTGGCCTTCAGCAGATCCGTGTGGTTCAGTGATTGTGTTTTCATCGAGCGACACGTCTGACTGGGATAACAAACGACCATTTAGCGTTGCACCATTCTCCATAGTGATACCATTCTCTGATAAAATTATACCTTCAAAGTGAGCACCAGAACCGATCGTTACTTCACCGGCTACCTGCCAGAAAATATGTTCGGCAACGGCTCCGTCAGTAAGTGCAATTTTTACATCACTGTTTAGTGTAAGTCCGTCGGCTACCTGGAAAATCCATACATCATCAGCACTTCCGGATAATGTGATATTCGTTGAGATCTCAACTGAATCATTCCATTTGTAAATTCCGGGTTCAAGTGTCACTGAAGTATCATAACCATTATCGTCCATATCCGTTTCACTTCTGAAACCTTCTCCATATCTCGGGTTGTCATCACGAATATCAAGACTGTTTTGATCTGTAGTATCCGTGGTATCTGTTGACATATCCCTTGAGTCCATGTCATTATCCTTGTCACTGCGATCATTATCATTCCATGTGGAATCTGCGTGATCATCTGACCGGGTAAATTTAAAATCTATAAAGTCAGCCGGGGTTCGTTCTGATGCATCGTCATAGGCCATCTTCATATCATCGAAGGCGGCGTCCAGGTTATTATTATCATCTCCATATGAATCCCTTTCATTTCCTGAATAATCAGAATCATCATTCATTTTACGTGCAGTGTCTCTGCGGACAGCTTCCTTGTCAACGTCTTCGTTGTTTAACCAATACGCTGTATCGTTAGCTCTATCTTTGGAGTCTTTCATGTCCGGGTTATATCCTTTTTCTCCCGTAATGTTAGATGATGAATCATTATGAATGGATGAGTTTGTAAGGATTACGTATTCAGCCGAACTTCCAAGATCTACAGCTCCAACCGGGCTGCTGTTTCCGCCTGTAGTGAAGCTCCACTCCTTACCGTTTTCCTGAGACGTTCTGTAATCAGATTCTTCGTCGTTGAAATCCTGATTTGAATTCTCATCTGAATAATTTGAGTTAGATGTTAGCTTTGCAGTATACTCAGAATTCGCTTTTAAGCTTTTCTGGGTTCTGAACATCGCTTTCTCTCCGGAATGTTCCAGGTTACCTTCTACAGCCTCATTTCCCTGCATTAGCGAAAAAGTGTGGTTTTTGAAGGTTGTTGAGTCCATCTCTTCGCTAAACGTGATTTCTATCACCATGTTTCGGGCTACATCCTCTTCACCATCCGATGGGGAGGTACTAACAACAGTTGGCTCATTATGGGTGGAATTTTCCGGTGAAGTGATTGTCTGGCCTATACTTGCAGTTGCAAAAACAGCCATAATAAAAGCTGCAAATACTGAACTGATGTAAAATGATTTTTGTGATCTCATGATTTTATTTTTTTATAAATCTAAATATTTGTGATGATTCTTAACTTACTCATACAAACTACCCTTTCATGGTTGGATATGCGTTACAATGAATCCGCAGTTAGTTGAATATTTCACAGATTTTCACTGATAAATGCCCTGAATAAATGCCTTGAACACAATACAAAAAGGGAAAGGAGGGAATGAATTGCGTGATGGAGTGGTGACATGCTATGATTAGTGCAGATACTGCTATAGAAGAAGTGAAAAGTGAAAGGTGAAAAGTTGTCAATCCCTGAACCTAAAACCTAAACCTCGAAAACCTTGAGCCTGAGCCCCTACACCCTGAGCCCTGAGCCCTGAACCTGCCGGTGTCTTTCCGGTCCCGGCGAATGCCGGGAAACCCTGAACC
>CAZKIZ010000391.1:0-3266 GCA_964552935.1 uncultured Rhodohalobacter sp.
CCGACGCTGACAGAAACCCGCCCGAAAAGCGCGGAGCGGGAATGCTGTCAGGTCTGATTGTTTACCAGTTCGTTAGTGTAATTATCTACCAAAAACTACTTTAGAAGACCTAATAACGAATGAACCAACCGAATAGCCGCAGCATCAGAAACTTGAATGATCATTTCGTGGTCGTAAAGAGACAGACATGGTATGTCTGATTTACACCAAATTACGTTTTCTATCGGAATCGACCATGAGACAGATCCCTGCTCATCAATTGAATAGACATACCATGTCTCCGCTCCTCCTCACGGCGCACTTGGGCCTAAAATCACCGCGTTCAGGAAGAGGCGGTCTGCACCGCGCCAGTAGCCGCGGAAGTTGATATCTTCAGCAAAGGCAATCGCGCGTCCGGAGCCGATCCGCTCCTCATAGGCAAAGACACTGCCGGGCGTTCGTTCGAGGTTTTCATCCCAAGCGTGTCCTGAGAGTTTCGATTCGCCTTCTGAAACCAGAATCGGCGTATTTCGGCGGGGTGTTGGAGCGCCATCGGGTTTTGTATAGATCCGGCTGGAATTGATCAGCGCAGGGAATCCATAAGAATATCCTGATGTGAGCCAGTTTTCCTCATCCAGATCCGTCTGGAAAAATGCCCCGGGAACCGTAACTCGCTGAGCATCTTCATTTTCTTCTTCGTCGTACCACGTGGTTAATTCGGTGAGCTCAAGCTGATTTCGGACGAAATCCGCAGCCGATCCAATGGCCACCAGTGTTCCGCCGTCACGAACCCACCGCTGAAGGCGGCTGATTCCATCCTCACCCAGCATTTCGGCAAACTGACCCGCTCCTGAAATCTCGGGGAGCACAATCACGTTGAATCGCTCCAGTTTTGTACTGCCAAGTGAGCGGGTTTTCATCACGATATGGGGAATTTCATAGGTGCGATCGAGTGTGTGCCAGGCCCATCCAAAGGAGTAGGCGTCAATCGGGTGATCGCCAATCAGCGCAATCTTCGGTTCTGATATGCGCGTTCCCTCAACGGATCCCAGCGGCGGAAAACCGGCATCGGCCTGGCCGCTGTCAACCGGATCTACATCCAGACCAAACCGATCTCTCAGCTCCGACACTGCACGATGTACATCATCAATATTGCCATCGGTCCGAACGATCACGGTTCCTGATGCGTACGGCTTTTGGTTCACCTGAGTGGGTTTGTAAAGTACATGGATACGGATATCCTGCTCCCGAAGGTAGGGAATAGCGGATAGCGCCTTCGCCTGGTTTCCATCAATCAGGTAGGCGTACCGGGCGCGCTGCAGAGGCGTGTCGCTTCCGGTTTGAACCGGCTCGGTTACTCGTTCGGCGGAGACGGAACTGCTGCTCGTTGTGCTGAATCCCTGGAGGTTGTAGAGCAGCGGCAGCGACCAAGATGTGATGTCATAAAAACGCGGATTCTCGCCTCGATCCACCCGCTTACGCGCCTCTTCAAGAAAACCTTCCGGCATCGGTACTTCGGGATCCAGCATGTTCCGGATGAAGCTGTGTCTCGGCTGTGAGGCTTCAATCATGTAGGTGCCTTCAGGAAATGTGTGGCTTCCCACCGATTCGCCGTTTCGGTCTGTCGTATTTCGGATGGATGACTCGCCCGTAAGCCTGTATACCTCTACACCACTTCTCATGAGCAGGTTCACGGCTTCAGCCACCAGGTTGGGGTCTCCTTCCGGTTTGATCAGGTACCGGACCGTGCCGCTGGTTCCGGCATCAATCGCGCTGACGTTCTGCCGGTAGTAATCCGTAATGAGTTCATGACGGCGATCGCTTGAAAGCTTCACCATTGCGCGTAATGCGAGGTACTGCTGATGAGCCGCATCTGCCAGTGTTCGAACTGAACCGTCCGACAATTGCAGGCCAAACCCGCGACTTGAACCCTGCTCGTATAGCATCCCAACCGCTCCCTGATGGGTCATGTAGGAGGTAAAATAGGCCGGGTAGAAAAAGTTGAAGATCTCACCTTTCGTATACTCCACGTGGTTCTCGTCAAAAATGTCGGCGTGAGCATTGCCGTAGTGTTCAAACCATCTGCTGGCGTAGTCGGGGAAAAGGGGCGAGACGGGATCAGTCGGAGGATCCACGTAAAACTCAGTGTTTGCTCCCATCTCGTGTGCGTCAACCCCGGCTTGCGGCCTCCACTCTCGGAGAATAGCAGCACGATTCCGGGTCTCATTATGTGTATGTGCAAACCAGTCGCGGTTCAGATCAAAATAGTAGTGGCTGGTGCGATATTTTCGCGCCTCCCAGCCGTTGAAGTCGTTCGACCAGTCGTCATTATCGGCGTGAACGGTCCGTCCCAGCATTTGATGATTGGTTTGAGCAAACGCATCGCGTCCATCGGAGTTGATGTTGGGATCGAGCACCATCACCGTATTGCGAAGCTGCTCAAGAGTCTCGGGATCATCCGATGTGGTAAAATGTTCCAGCAGCTTCAATACTCCCTCTGTGCCGGAGAGTTCAAACCCGTGAATCGATCCCGCCAGGTAAAGAATCGCCGGCTGGTTTTCGATAATCGATTCTGCTTCCGATGAAGAGACTGTTCGAGGATCATCCAGCTTCTGCCCGTTTTCTTTGATCTCATCAATCCGGGCGTGGTTATCGGGATGTGTCAACAGAGCACCCATCTGTAGTTTGTGGTTGTAGGTCGTTCCAATCTCAAAAATCGTCACCCGGTCAGAGGCTTCATCCAGATAGTTCAGATAATCTGCAATCTGGTGGGTTTTTGTGATGCGGTCGCCAAAGTCGTGACCCACCACTTCCTGGAATGTTTGTACCTGTGCAAACAGGAGGGCGGGGAGGGATAGAATCAGACCGGTTAGAATAGATAAACGTAACTTTTTCAAGAACATAAAAGGGTGGTTAGTAGTTATCAGGGGACAGACCGAACTAGTATATTCAATTCAGAGAAGAGATAAAAGAGTAGTTCATAAGATCGTAAAGCTCACTGCCCAATTCATTTATGGAATAATTGATAAAATAATTATGGAAAGATTATAAGATTTTAAACTTAAGCATAATCTATAGTTTGTTAATAAACGGTTGATTAAGTTGAAATTTATATTTAAAACACGAAAAAGCTATCGGTTTTAAAGTACGAGACACTGCTTGAAACGTTTATTTCAAAATTCTTGGCTACAGGGTAATCAAGAAAGGCGTTAAATAAAAACAACTAAAGGACTTTGGGGTCTTATGAAAATCAAACAGATCATATCACTTTCGGTACTGCTGCTGGT
>CAZKIZ010000392.1:0-3257 GCA_964552935.1 uncultured Rhodohalobacter sp.
ATTTACTGATCTGGTAGCACCCTACTGTAAAAAAATCGATTTTCAGGATAAAACCCAGCTTGCTGAACGCTTCTGGCCTTTGGGGAAAGATCACCAAATGGTAGTTGACCCACATCACAGTTTTGGTCAGCCGGTAATTAAGGGCACAAATATTACTGTAGAAACAATTTTTAGTATGCTGAATGCCGGTGAATCTCCTGAATTTGTAGCATCGATTTATGACTTAAACCTGAATGCTGTAGAGGATGTGATGTCGTTCATGAAGCGAAATGCTGCATGAAGTTCTATGTGGATGAGAATATCACGCCAAACATAGCAAAAGCTTTGGCTATTCTCCAAAATCCACGAGTTCAAGAAAACATTAAGGTTTATACCATCCGTGATCTGTTTGGTGCAGGAACTCCAGATGAGGTTTGGATCCCTGAAGTGGCTTCAAAAAATGGAATCGTTATCACCCAAGACCTAAACATTCACAGAGTTCGCCAGCAGAGAGAGTTGTATAAGCAACATGATCTTGGGGTTGTCTTCTTTAAGCCTCCTAAAAAGGGATACCAATACTGGGACTTGGTTGAGTTTTATATTAGAAGGTGGAAAGTTGTGAAAGATGAAGTTAAGAAACTTGAAAAACCGTTCGCATTAGTTGTCACTCCAAAATCTGCTAAACCTGATCGGCTCTGATCCCTACATCAAAGTACTTGTTAGGTTCCGCAATCTAATTGCAAATGTGTACAAAAACGCATACACTTATAAAAAACTACCTGCATAACTGTACACAATGTATGTTTCAAACCAAAAAATAGAAGAAGCAATTCGTGTCTTTGAGGATCATCAGGGCATTATGCGAACATCCGAAGCACTGGAGGCCGGAATCTACAGGCGTACGCTCTACCACATGCGGGATCATGGCTACCTGGAACAACTGGGCCGTGGTGTATACAAGCTTAAGGAAAAAGAGCCACTTAGCAATCCGGATCTGGTTATAGTGGTACGAAAGATACCTGATGCAGTTATTTGTCTTATTTCCGCACTCGATATTCATGATATGACCGATGAGATTCCTCATAAGGTGCACATTGCCCTGTCCAGAACCAGTCGCACTCCAGTGATGGATTATCCTCCAGTGAACGTTTATCGTTATTCAGACGAAACCCTGAAGGCCGGTGTTGAAATAAAGAAGATAGATGGTATATCTGTAAACGTATTCAATCCGGCCAAAACCATCGCCGACTGTTTCAAGTTTCGTAACCAAATTGGCCTCGATGTGGCTATCGAAGCACTTAAGCGGGGAATAAATGAAGGCAAGGCAACCTATGGTGCTATTGTGAAATATGCGAAGCTTTGTAAAGTAGAACGAGTGATAAAACCTTACCTGGAAACCGTTGGCCATGGATGAAAAATCACGTATGGCTAAATCCGTTCATGATCGCTTGCTAAATAAAGCAAGGGAGTCGGGCCGCCCATTTATGGAGCTGCTTCAATACTATGGAACGGAGAAATTTCTACTCAGAATGAGTCAGTCTGAATTTGCAGAGCAGTTTATTCTTAAAGGAGCATTATTACTGCGCTCAATAGGTATAAGTGACATCCGCCCTACACGTGATATTGATCTATCAAGAGAAGCTGCCTTAGACATTGAAAATTTAGAGCAGATGGTAAAAAAATGCTGTGGGGTTGAAGTAAAAGAAGATGGGCTTATATTTGAACCGGATACCGTGGATGGAGAAGACATTCGTGAAGAACAGTCATATAAAGGGGTGAGAATCAAATTTCAGGGAAAGCTGGGAAATGCAAAAATTCACATGCAGATCGATATCGGTTTCGGAGATGTCATCTCGCCATCCCCTTTATGGGTAGAGTACCCGGCCTTACTCGATGGAGATACCCCAAAGTTATTAGCTTACACACTCGATAGTGCCATTGCTGAAAAATACCAGGCAATGGTGTACCTGGATATGGCAAATAGCCGAATGAAAGATTTTTATGACATCTGGTATTTGATGAACAGCCAAAGTTTCAAGAGCAAGCAACTGCGGAAAGCTGTTGAGCTTACATTCCAAAGAAGAAAGACAAGCTTGCCGGTTGAACCGCCGTCTGCTCTATCTGAGAAATTTTATTCGGATGATGATAAAATAAAACAGTGGAATGCCTTTAAACGAAAAGCTGGTATGACCGACCTGTCGAGTTCTTTAAAAGAAGTCGTTAAAGATATTTCATCGTTTTTGTGGCCGCTCAATGAGAGCCTGATTAAGGGTAATGACTTTGATTTAAAATGGCAGCCAAAAGTAGGATGGGTTAAAATTAATTAAAACTATCATTTTGAAGAGTTAATAGAGATATGTCCAACTTTCAATTTCTTACAGACGACTGGCCCGAATTTGCTGATGATGCTAAAGCCGTGGAGAAGCTGGTGCGGTTTGATCCGAAATCGGCGTGCGGCCGGGCGCGGAACCTGATCGAACAGGTGGTTCTCTGGATGTATGAGAACGATGAAGACCTGGAGATTCCGTTCGATACCTCACTTTACAACATCACCAACGAGATTAAATTCAAAAAAATCATCGGGTACACGATCTATGAAAAGATCAACCTGATCCGGCGGGCAGGGAACAACGCCCTCCATGAGGGTAAGCGGGTGCCGGAAACGCAGGCGATGGCGATCTGCGAAGAGGTGTTTCATGTGATGTACTGGCTCTACAAAACCTATCGCTGGGAAGATCAGCAGATTGAGGATCACACCTTCAGCGCAGAGCGGGTTCCGGACGTCACCGCGCAGCCATCGGTTGACCCGGAGGAGATCAACAGACTTCAGCAGCAGATGGAAGAGCGGGCGGATGAGCTTCGGCGCCTTCAGCAGTCTGTTGAAGAGAAGGATGAAGCCCTGGCGCAGCGTAATCGCGAAATCAAACAGATGCGCCTGCAAACCCGCAAGTTTGCCGATTCTCACGACTACAACGAAGCCCAAACCCGCGAACTGCTGATCGATGTGATGCTGCGGGAGAGTGGCTGGAACCCGGCGGACCGGAATGTGCGGGAGTATAAAGTAAGCGGCATGCCCAATTCGTCCGGCACCGGCTACGTGGATTATGTGCTGTGGGACGATAACGGCAAACCTTTGGCGCTTGTAGAAGCCAAACGAACCACGCGGGGGTACGACCAGGGAAAACACCAGGCAGAGCTTTACGCTGACTGCCTGGAGAAAGAGTTTGGGGTTCGACCGGTCATTTTTTTAAGCAACGGGTACGAGATCTGGATCTGGG
>CAZKIZ010000393.1:0-3240 GCA_964552935.1 uncultured Rhodohalobacter sp.
GTTTGTTCTTTCATTAAACTTGAACGAAGGTGCAGGCGAATTTCTGGGTCAGCCCGAGATCTCCGCGGCTTCTGTGATCGTCACCACCGGCGTTCTGGTGATAATTGGTGTACTGGCCGGGATATTTCCCGCCATCAAAGCCGCCCGGCTCGATCCTGTGGAATCGCTGCGTTACGAGTGATGGCTAAAAACCCCATCAGCGTCATCCCGCACTTGATTCGGGATCTCCCATTTGTGCCATTGGAAAATGTTAGCCACTGAAGGGATTTACAAATCGAGCATGAATGGGAGATGCCGGATCGGGGTCCGGCATGACATTGGTGAAATCTTAATCCAGTCAACGTCATCGCATTAAGAGTGCAAGGAACGTAATTTGTATGTAACAGCTTGATGGTTTATTATTTCGTGGATTCACTATCATCGGTTCACATTTAAAATCAGCAAAACTTGTCCATAGAAATAATCTTCTTCTCCCTCTTTATCGTCACCTTTGTCGTTGCTGTTGTAGCTTTTGGTGCTTACGGATATTTGCTGGTGCTCCTGATGAGAAACCACTCTGAAAAGTTCAACCCGAAAACGACGATCGAATTTGTGGTATTCCTCTGGCAGCTTCTGTTCTATTACGTGCACAGAGCGTTTACCGGTTTTTTTGGCGTTGAAAAAGGGAAGCAGTTAAAATTCATCACCGAACAAGATCACGCGGTAAAAAGTGCTGAATCTGAACAAAAGAAACTTATTAAGGTCTATGCATTCTTTTCATCAACCTACATCCTGTTTTTTATACTCTTCATCATCCTGATCGTCACATTCCTCTATATGGTGGTTGGGCCTAATGTGTAAATTGGTTATTGGTAGGTTGGTTATCGGTTACTCGTTATTGGTGATTAGGCTATACCCGATAACCAATAACTAATAACCGAGAAACTACTCAGGCCGTATTGTCTCCGCATCACCAACTGTATCAAAACGTCCCGGCTGCCAGCCTGTGATGTTTAAAATCTGTCGCTCCGGAAGCGTTAAATCCTGAATGGAACGCGCAACTTCAGCGGCCATATCCGGGAAATCGGTAATGATGCCGTCCACGCCGAGGTTGATCATCGCTGCCACCCGTTCGGGGGAGTTGACGGTCCATGCATATACTTCGATATTGTATTCGCGCGCTGATCGAATAAGCGCCCCGTTAATTTGCTGATGCTGAACGGCGATGTACTGAACGGGTAATCGGACAAGATTCCCGATGGAGATAGCTGAAATATACCCGGTTTCAATATTTGATCCGGACCGCAGCAGCTCACGAAGTGGTTCGAGCTGCAGCGAAGCGATTGATACCTGATCTTCCATCCCGGTCTCCTTAACGATTCGGATCACTTCATCTGCCAGGCGGGGGTTAAAGTCGTAGTACTTCAGTTCAATCATAAACCCAATTCGGTCTTTACCCCGAAGAAGCATCTCTTCCAGGGTGGCAATTCGTCTCTCTTCGGGCGGGAACCCGCCATCGGGAATCTGTACCAGTTCAGCAATGTCAGCATAGGTCACATTCTCGATCCTGCGCCGGTCTCTTGCCATTCTCATCATGTCGCGATCATGAAATACCACTACTGTTCCGTCCTGAGTTTGCATTACGTCAATTTCAGCGATATCAGCACCCTGTTCTATGGCCAGCTCAAGTGCTGCAAGCGTGTTTTCAGGTGCAGGCGGCGGCCCGGTGCGGTGGGCAAGAATTTTCACCTCATCAGAAGCCGGAATACTTGCCGCGAGAAAAGCCCCGGTTCCAAATCCTGCAGAGAGCAGAAGCAAAACAAGCAGTCCTGCACGGACCGGTGTGTACACTCTGTCGAAATTCCTGCTGATGGATCTCTTAAGTTCTGAAAAATTTGGTGCTGGCGGGGCGGTCTCCTTCAGCCCGCTGTCATCATGATAAAATTTGGTCAGAAGCACCGTGATGAAGGAGAATCCAAAAAAACCGATCACGCTTGTCAAAAGCTGTGACGTGATAAAATAGAGGCCGGCTATTGAGGTGACCGCCCGGGGATGGGTAACCCAGGCGGAGACCTGGTCAATTGTAAATCCAGTAAAAGTAAGCAGAATGGCTTCGATAATCATAAGCAGCAAAAACCAGATAGCAAATGTACCTAAAACCATTTGCAGCAGTTTTACTGAACGGGCTCCCATGATGAGCCATGATTTGCGGATAGCCTCACGAATTGTAATAGTGCAATCCAGAAATGCAGGAAGGGCTATCGATATTCTTCCCACTACGTAAAGTGCAATTCCGGCGCTGAACAGAAGCCAGATACCGCCTGAAATCAGCGCGTAAGTCCACTCCGGTGGCTGAACGGTTAAATAGAAATTTATATCCTGACCGGACAGAAAAATCCAGTAAACAACGGCAACTCCAAGCAGCAAGAATAAAGCGATAAAGAGAGCAAGAAGGATGGAAAAAAGGGAGAGCCGGAGCATTCTGGGAATAGTGGGCGCCGTTTGAACGACAAGCTCTTTTACGGTGATGGGACGCCGCTTCATTTGGCAGGTAACGATCTGGAAAATGCCCGCAAACCGGACGATTGAAGCAATAATTGCCGCGCTGCCAATAAGAAACAGAAAGAGGATGCCCGTTGGGGTAAGCAGAAAACTCAAGATCTCTTCATTGCTTAAAACCAGTCTGTCGCCCCGGATGAAACCAAAATGAATAAATGCGATGGTGGCCGGGACGATGAGCAGTGTAAACATCAGCCAGACAAGCAGCGTCCAGAGAGCCAGCGGTTTCCAGAGCTGAAGGGTTCGGCTCCAGGCTGATCTGTATGTTTTATCTAAAAATATGTGTCTGAAAGGCATAGGCGCTAAAATAGTAAATATCCCTATTCTTTTGAGCTCATATTTACATTAAGACAAGTGAAGTGGATTGGTTGTGATGAGTATGTTTTTAGGTACTTACATCACTCTATAGTTTACCGGTTCGGAATTTTATAAGAAAAACTGTAAGGAGTTCGCTATTTCTGATTCATACAATAAGTAGCGAAGGCAGTGAAAAAAATACGAAAATATTAAGCAATAGCTTAACTTATGAAGCGTAACGCAATTATTATAAAAGAATCCGGCGACGGCAACCGATGCATTGCTGTTGATGAAGAAAATGCCAGTGAACTACTTGAGTTCTTCAGGCAGGATAAACGATATCGAAAGAAATTCAATCATATATGCGATTTGATTCTCGGAAATCACATCAACCGAGAACTATAT
>CAZKIZ010000394.1:0-3238 GCA_964552935.1 uncultured Rhodohalobacter sp.
AGACAGTATGGTAGACTTGCTGGACTCGAATATACCGCACCTACGGCGCTCCCATTTTATACTCGCTCTTAAACCCCGGGCCACCGCTTTGCGCCGGCCAGGGGCTACGGATATATCGCACCGATGGTGCTTTAGATATCAGTGGTATTTGGTAAAATTGCTTTTTAGTAACCACAGGAACCTAAATGCTTTCCGGTCCGTGTTAGGATGGAGGCTGAACAAGAAGCTATTCCAATATTATAAATTATGGTTGTAGCACTACAGATCGTTGTTTAAAGAAAATGAGGCTCATTTTTAGGATTTTACGGAAATTGAGCTAAGTTCGATTAACAATTTCCGAATAAGAAAGTCCCTATTCACCGAAGAATACCGACAGTGAAAAATGATTTGAGACAGGTTAACTGATTGGCAGATTATTTTTCGAACTCAATTGAATAGTTTATAAACGTCAACCCTTCAGGCGGTACTTTTCTCCATCCTCATCTACCCGAATCAACAAATCTTCGCGCGACATTGCGTTGAGTATAATTTTGAGCTTCTGCCGCGGCCAGCCCGTTTGACCTGCAAGATCCTCAAAAGTGACAGAATCTGAGCTCAAAATTTCACCCACTCTGCTAATCTCATCTTGATCAGGATAGAACGTCCCTTCTTCTGCGGCTTTGATACAGTTATCACAGTGGCCGCACGGCTTTGTGCCGGTTTCGCCAAAGTAATTTCTCAAAAACTGTTCCCGGCAGCCATCCGTATCAATAAACTGTTTCATGTAGCCCAGCTTGGCAAGCAGAACATCGCGGTAATGATAGGCTGATTGCTGATCAATCCGAAGCTTTTGCATACGTGCGTCCATAAGCCGTATGAGCGGCTCGTCCCCGAGTTTTTCAAACTCAAGAAGTTTGTCATGTTCAGAAAATACATATAGTGCTTTTTCGAGCTGACGTGGTGTTACATTCAGTTTTTCACAAACATACGATTCGTTGATATGGTGCATCTGCTGGAATGCATCGGCCCCAAACTGACGAAACAGCGTATCGAGAAAATGCATTTTTTTGGAATCTTTATCCTGAATCAGCGTACGTATATAGTGCCGGCCGGCCGTGAAGCGAATCCCTATTTTAGACTCATATAGATCCGTTTTCTCCAGCACTTCCAGTCTCTCCAGTACCTGAACAGAAACCGCAATCTCCTGTTTCCGGATTCCGATTCGTTTTGATACACGGCTGTAGCTAACCGGCTCGGCAGATTCAGAGTCGCTTCCGGTTGCCAGTTCAAGCTCATCGCATATGCCGTTGTACACTTTCTGAAGCGTCTCATAGTCAGGATATCCACGTTTGATCCTGTTTTCTGCTTGCTCTGCATCTCCCTCTTTGTAGAGCAGGATGGGGTAGCTTTCTGCGCCGTCTCTCCCGGCCCGGCCCGCCTCCTGGTAGTAGGCTTCTATTGAAATCGGCATGGTTTGATGGATCACAAACCGGCAATCCGCTTTATCGATGCCCATGCCAAACGCATTTGTGGAGACCACCACCGGAGTTTCACCGCTGATCCACCGGTTCTGTATCGCCTCACGCTTTTTGCTCTCAATCCCGGCATGATACGCTTCCGCACGAATTCCCTCTCTTGTAAACTCACCCGCCCAATTCATGCAGTCGCGGCGAGTGCTGCAGTATACAATGCCGCTTCCTTTTGATGCTCCACGCTGCACTGCATTCATCAGTGAGTTTTGTTTGCGAGGTGTTTTGGTGATCCACCACATTAGATTGTCCCTTCCAAATCCGCCGGCTACTACGGTTGGATTTTTAAACTGAAGATTGTTGATAATATCCTCTTTCACCTCAGGAGTGGCGGTTGCGGTGAGCGCAATCCAGGTTACTTTGTCCGCCAGTTCCCCCAGCTCTTCACGTATCTGCCTGTAGCTCGGCCTGAAACTGTGGCCCCATTCCGATATACAGTGCGCTTCATCTACTGCTACCAGGGAGATGTTCAGGCGCTCCTGCTCATTTATCCATAGCTCAGTAGAGAGTCGTTCCGGTGCGATGTAGAGAAGCTTATACATGCCGTTGCGTGCATTTACAAGACGCTGTTCAACCTCATAGCCCGGCAGCGTGCTGTTGATAAATGTAGCTCTGATCCCGTTTTTCTTGAGCTGCTCTACCTGGTCCTGCATAAGCGCAACCAGTGGCGATATCACCACCGTCAGACCTTCTATCACAAGAGCGGGCACCTGGTAACAGAGCGACTTCCCCCCTCCTGTCGGGAAAAGCACAAGCGTGTCGTTTCCTTTTAAAACCGAATCGATAACCTCATCCTGACCCGGCCGAAATGAATCGTATCCCCAAAACTTTTTTAGCACCTCACGCGCCTTTTCTAAATCGGGTCTGTCCATGTTGTTCTCAGAGATACCGTCTTACGCTTGTTTCTGCTTTTGATTTATCTAAAATAAATAAAAAAAGGTGTGAATAAGATTCTATCCACACCTTTTTAATAATTTAGTTAACCGGGGTCAAACCTTTAAATCAGACTAAGGCCTTCATATAGTCGCGGCGCATTTGAGCGATAGCTGAAATGCTGATACCAACCGGGCATACCGCTTCGCACTCTGCGTGATTTGAACAGTCTCCAAATCCTTCTTTCTCCATCTGCTCAACCATTGCGATGGATCGTTTATCGCGCTCCGGCTGACCCTGTGGCAATGCGTTCAGATGAGACATTTTGGCGCCTGTAAATAGTGCGGCTGAAGAGTTAGGACAAGCGGCAACACAAGCCCCGCACCCAATACAGGTAGCATAATCAAATGCAGCTTCTGCGGTATTCTTCTCAACAGGAATTAGATTCGCTTCAGGTGCAGCACCTGTTTTCACAGAAACGTACCCGCCCGCTTCAATAATCCTGTCGAACGCAGAACGGTCGACCACAAGATCTCTGACTATCGGAAATGCTTCAGCCCGCGGCGGTTCTACCACGATGGTATCACCATCGCTGTAGTTCCTCATGTGAAGCTGGCACGCTGCCGTCATATGCTTTGGTCCGTGCGCCCGGCCGTTAATTACCAGGTTGCATGACCCGCAAATTCCTTCGCGGCAGTCGTAATCAAACTCAACGGGTTCTTTGCCTTCTTTAATTAGATTTTCATTTAACACGTCAAGCATCTCAAGAAACGACATGTGCTCGCTTACGCCGTTAAGTTTATAATCCTGAAACCTGCCTTTTGAATTCGTGTTTTGCTGACGCCAAATCTTGAGGT
>CAZKIZ010000395.1:0-3227 GCA_964552935.1 uncultured Rhodohalobacter sp.
CAACATCACGCTCGCCGGTGGTTTTTCCGATCCTGCACACTTCGGGTCGTGACACTCAACAATTCACACCCTGCATAGTATATACGCGGGTCAGGAGTCACGCACTGCGGCCAATTCTCAAACCAGACGCTGACAGGACCTTCGGACGCTGTCAGGTCTTCACCCTATGCCCTACAGGGATGCACTTAATCGTAATGCAGTACGTAAAAGTTTCAATTTTGAACTTTCAGGTTGTACACTACCCTTGGAAGAATGGAGAGCTTTTCGGTAGAGTTTAGATAGGCACGCTGATCAAATACGTTATACTCGTTTTCAACAATTTTATCGAGAATACGGCTATAGTTTTCTCTTGCAAGCAAAACCGGCAGGCGACTGTCTCTGTTCAGCATATCTATGCCTTTATCTGCCTGGTCGTAGTAAGTTCTTGCACGTTTGATCTGAAACTTCATGAAATGGACAAAATCGTCAGTTCTCAGACCGCTTTTTAACGATTCATCAGAAATGTTAAACTGTCTTAGCTCATCGGCAGGCAGGTAAATTCTGTCGCGCCGTAAATCCTCACCCACATCCCGAAGAATGTTCGTGAGCTGCATGGCAATTCCAAGATCGGCAGCATAGCTCAGAGCCTCATCATCCTGGTAGCCAAATACTTCGCTGGTCATCAATCCAACAACGGAGGCCACTTTGTATGAGTAGTCATAAAGCTCATCGAACGTTTCGTACCGGCTCTTGGTAAGGTCCATTTTCACACCCTCGAGCAGGAGCAGCGGCAATTCAAGTGAAATATCAAATCTGTTGAGAGTATCGGAAAACGCAATCAGGATAGGATCGCTCTGATCCACGCCCTTATAAGCGTCGATCAGGTTATTCTTAAAAACGTCCAGCCGCTCATAGATTTCGAGATGGCTGATCTGATGGTTGTGAATAAGGTCTTCAGCTTCATCAACCAAATCATCGAGATACCTGCATAGCCCGTATATGGCAAAAATACTGCGTTGCTTATGGTTTGGTAAGAACCGCGTAGCCATATAAAACGTTTTCGCATGCACTCTCGTAATCATGCGGCAATGTGCATAGGCTCTCTGCAAATCCAGGTCTTCAAGTTCTGCAATAACACCCTTATGAAAATTTGTTTTTTCATAAATAGGCCTGAATAAGGAGATTGGTAATCGAAGTAAGTTATTCATACTGAATTTTAACGGAGTTTACATGGGCAATAGTGCCGTCAATAATGTAAATGTTACGTTTAGAAAGAATCGTTCCCTCCCAAAGAATCAAAGTATTTATGTTGAATTAATTTCATTATTTTTTCTATTTAAATATACTAACTGTATTAGTTCTGTAAATTTACTTTTTTAATATTTCACTAACTACCGCAATGGCTCCTCAAAAAAAAATAACTATCTATCAGGTTGCTCAGCGCGCCGGTGTTGCAATTTCTACCGTTTCCCGTGTGCTGAATAACTCACCAAATGTTTCTCAATCTACCAAAGACAAAGTTGATGAAGCGATTAAAGAGCTTAATTTTCGCCCGCAGGTTTCAGCACGTAAACTGGCAAGCCGCAAGCCGCAGATGCTGGCTATTGCTGTCCCCTCTTTCACTACTCCCTATTATAATGAAGTTTTGAAGGGCGTTAAAGATGAAATCGGAGACCTGGACCTGGATATCGTCATTTACAATACCGGGTCAAAAAATCCTGAGGAAGGGATCGAGAATTTTTTCAATCGCGGCACGGCTGATACTATTATTACCATTAGTATCGACATCACAGATAACGTTCATCAGAAGCTGCAGTCGTCCGACATACCCATTGTGCTTATTGGCAGCAGCCATCCGATGTATAATTTCTTTGAGCTCAATAACCAAAAAGGCGGCTTTATGGCGGGAGAGCATCTCGTTAAGCAGGGATTCAAAACGTTTGGTATGATACTGCCGGCAATCAACACCAAAACCTCACTTCTGCGCTACAACGGTTTTATCGACGCCCTGAAAGAGTTTAAGATGCCGATCAACGACAAGTTTTTTGTCCGTGGCGAAAGTAAGAAGCACGCCGGGTTTACTGAAGAGGCCGGATTTGAAGCGATCTATGAATATGACAAAATGGGTGAATTTCCCGACGCAATTTTCTGCTCAAACGATACCCAGGCCATTGGTGCCTATCACGCACTCTCCAAGCTCGGGCTTAAAATTCCCGAAGATGTAGCCATTATGGGGTACGATAACATCAAGTTTACAAAGTACCTGGACCTCACAACCGTAGATCAAAAAATGTACAGCGTTGGGGTTGAAGCTACAAAGCGGTTGGCTCAGATCATCAGAAATAAAGACGATCATAAAATCCAAAAGACAATCGATCCTGTTCTTGTACCCAGAGGTTCAACAAAACGCGATTAGAATGATGTCTGAATCTGAACGGCAAAACCATCTGCAAAACTGTGTCTATTCGTCTCACTGCCCCGGCCTCGATGCGCCATATAAAGGGAAAGTGAGGGATGTCTACAGCCTGAACGATAGTACTCTCGGTATTGTCGTGACCGACCGCATCAGCGCCTTCGATCATATCATGAATGAGGCGATTCCTTTCAAAGGCCAGATTCTGAATTTGCTCTCCAAATTTCAGTTTGAAGCCGTGGGCGACATTCTGCCCACACACATGATTGACGTTCCGCACAATAACGTAACGATCGCCAAAAGGTGTGATCCCATTCCCATTGAAGTTGTGGTGCGCGGATACCTGACCGGACACGCCTGGCGCGAATACAAAACCGGTAAACGAGAGCTATGCGGTGCGTCAATGCCCGCCGGAATGATTGAGAACCAGGCTTTCCCGGAGCCGATCCTCACTCCTGCCACCAAAGCTGAAGAGGGGCATGACGAAGATATCTCGCCACGGGAAATTCTAAGCTCCGGGATTGTAGAGAAAAATCTATGGAGCCAAATCGAAGAGAAAGCGTTCGCACTGTTCGAACGAGGCAGCAAAATCGCGGAGGATCAGGGATTGATTCTTGTGGATACCAAATATGAGTTTGGTTTGTGGAACGGCGAACTTACGCTGATTGACGAAGTTCACACCTCCGACTCCTCCAGGTATTTCTACAGTGAAGGATACGAGCGCCGGCTCGAAAATGGTGAGCCTCAGAAACAGCTCTCTAAGGAGTTTCTGCGCGAATGGCTGATAGAGAAAGGTTTCCGGGGGCTTGAAGGGCAGAAAGTTCCCACACTGCCG
>CAZKIZ010000396.1:0-3214 GCA_964552935.1 uncultured Rhodohalobacter sp.
CCGTTGCGCCTTCGCGCCGTTGCGAGAAATAATAAGGTCACACAAAGACGCAACGACACAATGTGTGTTTGGTTGCCAATTCTGGTTTATACCCAAAAAACCGTTGCACCGTCGCGTCGTAGCGAGAAACATAGCCGTTGCGAGCTTGAATTGTTGCGTTTGGTTGGTCCCGGTAAACTCTAATGTAACACCAGCCGGTTTTAACTCTCTTGTATAGGAGGCATTTGACATAATGGCGTTGGATGTCGGAACGGAGAATCTATCTGAGAATAAAACTACCTACAGGAGGCTTTTATGGGTCAGCAGCAGCTACTTGTCATAATTTTAGTGACGATCGTAATTGGAATTGCCACTATTGTTGCGGTAAACACGTTTGAAACGGCAGCCGAATCTGCAAATCGTGACGCACTCATCAACGACATTTTAAGTCTTGCATCCGAAGGTCAGCAATTTTACACAAACCCGGTTGTTTTGGGAGGTGGCGGACGTACGTTTGAAGGGTTTTCCATACGGGGTAAAATCATGCCTGCTATGGGGATTAGCGCTGCCGGTGATGTCGCACAGACTGAAAATGGAACCATTGAGGTGCGTGATGCAGATGGACAGGAATTCACGATTGTGGCTCATCCGTCTGAGTGCACGGGATATTTACCGGGTTCAGTTGATGAAACCGGGGTGCTTACGAATTATGGAACATGCAGTGAAGCAGATCAAATTTTGGTCAGAGTACAACCCGGTGATGTGTTGTTTTGATATGAGGTCAATTCAAACCAAAATCAGCACTCGTGTTCTTCGCCACTGATGTTGATTGACGGTTGAACCGGCAACGTATCCATCACCCAATCACTGTTATCACAACACTTCTTGAACCGCCCCGGTTGCGGTGTTCACAAAGGTAGATACCCTGCCAGGTTCCAAGGTTAAACCGTCCGTTGGTTACAGGTACAGAGACTGAATGTCCAAGAATTGAACTTTTGATATGCGAGGTCATATCGTCAGACCCTTCCAGGGTGTGCTCAAAAAGGGAGGTGTCTTCCGGAACCATGCGATTAAAATGGGTTTCAAAATCACGGCGTACTGACGGATCTGCATTTTCATTAATGGTGAGTCCGGCGCTGGTGTGCTGTATAAAAAGATGCGCCACCCCGGCCTCCACCTCCTTCAGCTCCGGTACCTGTTCCAGGATTTCATTCGTGATTAAGTGAAAACCGCGAGGTCTGGCTTTCAGGCTGAACTGTTTTTGTAGGATACTCATGCAGCGGAAATATTGGTTTGAAAATGAAGTGATGGCTGAACTTAAATACCCATTTCCTGACCACTTTAGCAAGCAAAAAACCGAATTCTCGCAGAGTTACGCTGAGTATATCGCTGATGCTCGCAGAGTCAGGCTAAATTGCTGTAACAAGACTTTTGATTTTGATAAGGCTTAGGCTAACTACATAGAAATGCTTATGTGAACATACATCATCGACAGTCTCAAATCTCACGTCTCATATCTCATATCTCTCATCTACTCAGTACCCAGGAGTGGGCCGAAGCACTGCTTCGGAAGAACAAAGGCTGGATTGTTTTATTAATCTCAAGATTTTCAAAAAAAGCTCAACAGAAGCAAAATCTGTCAAGCTTTTAAGTACCCAGGAGGGGACTTCCCGATTCGTTCCGCGAGGAGGCGGAACTCATTGCCCTGCAGCGGGACCAGCTCTTCGCTGCCGCTCCGATCTGGCTTCTCGTCCATTTTGAAGACCGATGGTTAGCTTATACACAGTCTCAAACCTAGCATCTCACATCTCAACCGTACCCGGGGCGGGACTTCCCGATTCACCCAGCAAAAAGCGCTGGACTCATTACCCTCCGGCGGGACTGGCTCTGCGCTATCGCTACGATCCAGCTTCTCGTCCCCTTTAAGGGCAATAGTTAACTGAAAAGCAGTCTCATATCTTTTATCTCTCGTCTCAGATCTCAACTGTACCCAGGAGGGGACTTCCCGATTCGTTCCGCGAGGAGGCGGAACTCATTGCCCTGCGGCGGGACCAGCTCTTCGCTGCCGCTTCGATCTGGCTTCTCGTCCTTTTAGAGGCTTGGAAAGGCTTTATGGCTACCCCTAATCTATCATCTCCATCTAACATCTATTTGTACCCAGGAGGGGACTCGAACCCCTACGACATCGCTGCCATCGGATTTTGAATCCGACGCGTCTACCAATTCCGCCACCCGGGCATTTTTTTGAATAGCACCAAATATAAGAAGGGTTTGGGTCAATGGAAACAGGGCACTTATTAATCGGCAAAACTTTAACAACGCTTCGAACTGCTTGTAGTAAAATAGATTACATCACGATCAGGATGCGGCTTACAGTAGTGGTGCGGAGAGTTCTTTATCATTACAGTAACAAAATATAACGGTAACCATCAGTACACTATCAATAGCAATACAAAACAACAGGTGAACAACATGAGAATAGTAAAAAAGAATGTAGGGTTTCCAGATGCCATTTTAAGAGTCGTAATCGGAATGATCATACTATTTGCGGGGCTGTGGTTTAACAGCTTATGGGGATTTGTAGGACTGGTATTTATCGCATCGGGTACACTATCGTATTGCCCGGTATACAGGATACTTGGAACACAAACGTGCGCAACCAATCTTGAGAGAGAGAATTAGTTAATTAGCTACTCAAGACACAGAAATACGAGAGAGTTCTTAAACCCGAAGCCTCTGTTTAAAAGCTTCGGGTTTACTGTTTGAAGTAACGAAACAGATATTAGTAATTAAATCAGCGCTTTTTGACAATCGCCATCGTACATCTTGAAACAGACACCAGCTTTCCATCTTCCGTTTCGATACGGATTCCCCAAACCTGCGTCTGAGCTCCGCGATGGATCGGTTTTGCAGTGCCGGTTACGCTGCCGCCCAATCTGACAGATTTTATGTGATTGGCATTTATTTCCAGTCCCACTGCGGCTTTCGAGTCATCTTCAAGGTTTAGCCACGCTCCCACGGAAGCGAGAGTTTCCGCCAGCGCAACCGACGCACCACCGTGCAGAATACCGAACGGCTGAACGGTATTTTCATTTACGGGCATAGTGGCCCTCATCTCTGAGCGGCTGATCAGCGTAAAATCGATGCCGAGTGCATCCCCCATGCTTTTCTGTTTTGATGATAACAGCTGTTCGGCTTTCGATCTGATCTCTTCTTCTATCTGCATGCGGTATGG
>CAZKIZ010000397.1:0-3167 GCA_964552935.1 uncultured Rhodohalobacter sp.
AAAGGAACCGGCGTCTTTAAATCTGAAAAAGAACTTTCGGTTAATGACGAAAAAGGCAAAGAGACAGAATCTGTGAAGGCGAAACATTTTATTATCGCCACAGGAGCCCGTCCTCGTCAGCTTCCTAACCTGGAAATTGACGGTAAGCTGATTATTGATTCAGAAAAAGCGATGCAGCTTGAAAAACAGCCAAAGAAACTGCTGATCATCGGTGCCGGAGCCATTGGTGTTGAGTTTGCTTATTTCTACAACTCCATTGGAACCGAAGTAACGCTGGTTGAACTTCAGAAAACTCTTGTGCCTGTAGAGGATGAAGACATCGGCAAAGAGCTCGGTAAGATCTACAAAAAGAAAGGTGTTAACGTGTTTACGGAAAGCACTGTAGAGAAAGTAGAGAAGAAAGGAAAAGGCGCCAAAGTTACGGTGAAAACCAAGAAGGGCAAGGAAGAGATAGAAGTTGATATGGTGCTTTCCGCTGTAGGTGTAACCGGAAATGTGGAAAATATCGGCCTGGACAAAGCCGGCGTTGAGCATGAAAAAGGCGATATAAAAGTAGATAAGTCTACGTACAAGACCACCGCTGATAATATTTATGCAATCGGTGATGTAATTGGCGCTCCGTGGCTGGCTCATAAAGCGTCTCACGAAGCTACTGTTCTTGTTGAGCAGCTTGCCGGTGAAAACCCGCATCCGATCAACTATAAAAATATTCCCGGATGTACATATTGTGAGCCTCAGGTTGCTTCTGTGGGATACACGGAACAGCAGGCAAAAGACGAAGGGTATGACGTGATGGTTGGGAAATTTCCATTTTCTGCCAGCGGTAAAGCTGCCGGACTTGGCCATGAAGAGGGCTTCGTGAAAGTTGTCTTTGATAAGAAGTACGGCGAATGGCTTGGGTGCCATATGATCGGCTCGCATGTAACGGAGCTGATTGCAGAAGCCGTTGTAGCGCGCGATCTCGAAACAACGGGTCATGAAATCATCAGCGCCGTGCACCCTCACCCAACCATGAGCGAGGCCGTAATGGAGGCCGTAGCCGAAGCGTATGGCGAAGGTGTGCATCTTGGATCAAAGCCTAAAAAGAAGTAGCTGGATTCAGTAAAAAATCGCAATCGTTTCTTTACATAAGGCGGGCTTTAAAAGGCCCGCCTTTTTTCTTGCAAATTCCCGTGCAGATCTCCTGAAATTTAGTTAAATACCACCATGTACAGTGGAATAAAAGAGTGAAAGGGCCAATGTTTTCTCTGTATTGCGCCTGAAACCGTGCTGATCTTATATGCGGTTTAAATTGATTGAAAATTAAATGGGAAGGTCATGAGTGGAGATAACATCAAATATGGCAATATTAAAGGCAGCGTAATTGGTGGTAAAGTTACGGGCACCGGCAATATTGTTGGTAAAAACGTAGTCGTACATAAACAGAAAATTGAGCAGCTTCATCCTGTGCTTGGCGAAAGCTTGAAATTGTTTTCAGGTTCGGTTGAAAATCTGATCAAAGTACACGGTGTGCCTGAGGCTGAAGCCCGGGAAGTGAACCGGCAGATCGAAGAGCTTGCCGATGAGGTTAAAGATGTGAACCCTGATGAAGAGCTGCCCTATGCTAAAAAGAGCATTGTGAAGGCTAAAATTGCGGGAATTGCAGACAGTCTGTTCAGAGTGCTTCCCTCTGCTGTAGAAACAGCCGCCTCATTTACGCCGCTGGCACCTTTCAGCAAAGTGATTGGCGAAAGCGTTGAGGGAATAGTGAAGGCCGTAAGGGGGTAAGTCTATGTCGGGCGATGATCAGCGGTTTGGTGATGTTGGCAGAAACATTATTGGAAGCAGCGTAAAGGGAGATAAAAATATATTGGGCGAAAATGTCCATGTCGTTAATAACAACTTCATTTTATCGGGGAAAGATGCTGAAAAACGCATGAAAGAGATCATTTCGATGAATAAGGATGTCTCTATGCAGTATGGTAATAGCGATAGCCATAAATCATCTGAACAGATGGAGAGAGTAAAGGGGGATCTTGAAAAACTGACCGGAATCGTTGAAGAACTGAGGAGCAAAGGGGAAGATTCTGTTGATCTTTATGCGGGGAAACTGAAGATATCCAGAGCGGAGATGCTGCTGAAACGAGCCATTCTTTTAAAAGTAGAAGCTGATCAAATGCTCATGGACCTTTTCTACAACAGCGCCCGGGAAATGGATAGTGATTCTCAAGGTGCAGGAGAAGGCGATATGAAAAATACGATTTCCGGCATTAATGAGGGTGAATACGAAGATAAGTTAAAAGAGTCGCTCGCCCTGTTGCGTGAGGCCAATAAAGAAGAGCCAACAAATGTTGAAGTTCTCCTGCACATGGCCCAGGTTGTGGGAACTCTTGAGCCGGACCATCCTCAAAAAGCCAGGCGACTGATTTCCAAAGCGATGGGGTTTTTAAAGAATCCAAAAAACGATGATGAGTGGTTCTGGAAAGCAGAGGCGACTTTTTTGATGGGAACTGTGGGAGACGAAACCCATCCGGATCTCCTCAGAGATGCCCGCAAAATTTTTGAGCGGCTGGGCAGAAGCGAGTGGGTTCGCCAGTGCGACAGCCTTCTTGAAGCATTTGACACCGAAGAAGAAGGTAAAATTCCGGAAATTCAACAGGAGAATAGTTCAGGCTCTCCCGACTCATCCATAGAGTTCCACCCCGTGGGCAGATGGCATATCGACGTTAATGATGGCAGTACCATAGACGTACATTTTTTTCAGAATGGTGTAGTGCAGGGAACCCAGCACAACGCTATGAACTGGCAAAACTTCTCTTTTAGCGGACAGTGGGCTTATGTACCGTACAGCCGTCTGCTGCAGGTTCAGGGGAGTACGAATATGGGATTTCCGGTGATGCAGGTGATCGGCATACAGCAAAAAGAGGGAGACAGATTCCTGGGATTCGATATAAACGGGTATCAATACCGCATGAAGAAGCTCTGAAATAAAGCCTTACCCGTGCTCTTCAGTAAAATCAACGTGATTCATTGGAAAGCACTAAAGATATTGCACATTTATAAAAGGGATAACACTCCAAATTTTAACTGCAGGTTTTGCAGGGTGCAAAATGCACCTGGTAATTCATCAGGGCTAAATACTTGTTAATTTACGCTTTAGGCAGGCGATCAGATCGGGTTTAATCTTG
>CAZKIZ010000398.1:0-3158 GCA_964552935.1 uncultured Rhodohalobacter sp.
GATCGAAGCACAAAGGGGAAGTTCGAAACCTCACCAACTTTGGTGTGTTTGTTGAGCTGGAGCCCGGCATCGACGGACTTGTTCACGTTTCTGACCTTAGCTGGACAGAAAACATTGAGCATCCAAACCAGGCTGTTGAAAAAGGGCAGGAGCTTGAAGTAGTGATCCTGGCTGTTGATTTTGACAATCGCAGAATTACCCTCGGCCACAAACAAGTGGAAGACAATCCCTGGGAGAAATATGCTGAAGAGTATGGTCTTGGAACCAAGGTAGACGGAAAAGTTTCAAAAATTACCGACAAAGGTGTATTTCTGGAGCTGCCGCTTGGAGCCGAAGCTTTTCTTCCACAGAAAAAGATGAAAGAAGAAGTGGAAGATCTCAACGAAGCATTTAGCGAAGGCGATGAAGTTGAAGGATTTGTTGTAGAATTTGATGAGTCCGGAAAAAACATCGAACTCACTCAAGTTGAGAGCGAATCTAAAAAGCAGGCATCTAAACCTGCCAAAAAGAAACCTGCAGATAGTAAAATTGAAACAGGAACGCCTACACTCGGTGAAGTATCAGGACTGGCAGAAAAACTTGCCGGAAAAGATAAAGACAACGAGTAAGGAAGTTTCGACATAATAAATATAAAAAGGGCTGCCGGTTTTTAATCGGCAGCCCTTTTTTTGTTCTTTAACGGCGCACAATTCGCTATTTATAAATTAGTAGCAACGCTGTTAACTGATGCTGAACGTTACGTCTGTACGTTATTCTACATAGAAGTAGATCACGTTTTTAGTCATATCTGCGCTGCTTCTCACATTGCTGCCGGTTTCCCTGTTGTATGTGTAGATAACGTTGCGCAGCGAAATGAGTTCTTTCTCGTCGGCGAATTTCACCTGTACCGCGTCCCCGCCGGATTTAAGATCGGCAATGGCCTCTTTTAACGGGCGGTATTTCGATTTACTTTTTCTTGATACTTTTATGTCTGATCTATCGACAAATCTTATTTTCATTTTGAATACCTAAAGCTTTAGTTATATAACGTAGATTTATGAATGAAATGCATTATGGGTTAATATGCAAAATGTTTTTGTAGAAACACTTTACTGAAGGCATATATTAATCAGGATTTAAAATTTTTAATCGTTAAGTAGAAAAACACTCACTTAAGATATCATAAAAACTTTAGCGTACTAAATTATGTCTTTCTCATACAACCGTTGTTATAGACTAATCATGAATTAACTTTGAACTGAGCCTAATACAATTACAATGGATCTATTTAATAAAGATGAAGGCCCAGGCAGCGGCAGTTCAGATCAACCGCTGGCTACCCGAATGAGGCCAAACTCACTGGATGAATTTGCAGGCCAGGAAGATCTCGTAGGCGATGGAAAGATGATTCGCCGAATGATAGAAAGCGGAATGATTGGATCGCTAATTTTCTATGGTCCGCCAAGTTCAGGAAAAACAACGCTTGCTCATGTGATATCAAGGGAGATTGATGCACATTTTGATATCATTAATGCTGTTCTTGATGGAATAAAAGAGTTACGCAAAGTGGTTGCACAGGCAACTCAAAGGAGAAAAGCGGGCGGTAAAAAGACAATTCTGTTTGTGGACGAAATTCATCGGTGGAACAAAGCCCAGCAGGATGCACTGCTTCCGCATTTGGAGTCTGGCGTAATTACATTAGTCGGGGCAACGACTGAAAATCCGTTTTACTCCCTGGTAAACCCGCTACTGTCTCGCTGCCAGCTTTTTGAGCTGAAGCCACTGCTAAAGAAAGATGTTTTACTCATGATTAACCGGGCGCTGGAAGATGAAGAGCGGGGTCTTGGGTACCTGGATCTAAAGCTTACAGATGAAGCAAAAGAGCACTTTGCTGAATACGCGGGCGGAGATATCAGAAATGCGCTGAACGCACTGGAGATGGCCGCGCTAACAACCCCAAAGAGTCCGTCCGGCAATGTTATCATCGATATTGATACAGCCAAAGAGTCGATACAAAAACGGAGTGTAAGATACGACAGGACCGGAGATGAACACTACCATTACGCATCTGCTATGATCAAGTCTCTGCGCGGTTCAGACACTGACGCAGCACTCTATTGGATGAGTGCAATGCTGGAGGCCGGTGAAGATCCTAACTTTATCTTCAGGCGGCTGCTGATATTCGCATCTGAAGATGTAGGCATGGCCGATCCCTATGCCATAACAGTAGTGAATTCAGCTCATGAATCATTCTTAAAGACGGGTATGCCCGAAGGGTTCTACTTTTTATCGCACTGCGCGATATTTCTGTCTCTTTCTGCAAAGAGTAACAGCACGAAGGCGATCTTTAAAGTTCATGACAATATTAAAAACAAGGGTGTGGAGGATGTGCCTGCTCATCTTAAGGATAAGACTGCAAATAAACTGAGCGCATCATTCCTTGGAGTTGAAAATGCATCTGATGACTATAAGTATCCGCATAATTTTCCCGGCAGCTGGGTGGATCAGCAATACCTGCCTGAAAAATACTCAAACGTTCAGTGGTTTGAACCCGGCAAAGAGGGGAGAGAAGGTAAGTTGTGGGAGAGGCTTCAAAAACTGAAAGGTAAATAATGGTTCTAAAAAAATTCTCACCCGAAAGTATCAATTTCGGGTGAGTTCATTGGAGCTATTTCTCGGTGTCTACCATAACACGAGATTGTTCTTTGGTTAAAAAAATATGGCAAATATGTATTAAAGCAAAAATTAATACGTCAAATTTAAAAAATTACATAAATAAAGATTACAAAAAAGAAAAGCGCTTTTTTAAGTATTTATTGTCTCAGCTACCGGAATGGACTGAAATTAATCTGCGAAAAATTGGAATTCTTTGTGTGTGAGATAAGTTAAGAATAGCGAATAGTTTAATATCAAATCAAATTAATCAGGTAGCATAAATTGAGTACCCAAAAGAATACAATTCATATACTATCTTCAACAGACCGGCCGGGATCAAACGCGCTGAAAGTATCAAAGTATGTAAACCGTTATCTCTCAGATTCAGCGGATACAAAGGTATTTTCACTTAGAGACTATCCATTTGAGGATATTGTAGGCGGCCGCTACGGCGAGGACATAAGCAGTGTTCAAAAATTTAACAAGGCGTTTCTGGACGCAGACGGGTTCCTGTTTGTAGTGCC
>CAZKIZ010000399.1:0-3155 GCA_964552935.1 uncultured Rhodohalobacter sp.
AATGTCCCCACTGGCCCGTCCGCATCTTCCTGACTTATTGTTCCAGGTGTGTATCCCTCACAACTTGATGGGTGAGCGGTAATCGTAAATGAAGATGCATCAACTACTGTGATTTCATATCTGCCATTCTCATTTTGAGCAGTTTGTTCATCATCAGAAACACCAGTGCTTGGAAATGCAAGTCCCGTAAAAGATATACCATCACTATCTGGATTTGCGCTACCATCAAATGTTCTTCCACCACCGCCAAGCATTGCAGGTCTCATATAGTATCCCTGAGCTGCGGATGCAAGTGTTGCTACATCATTTGTTACAGCATCGATGTTTGCCTGATCAGCTGCGGTGCCGAAGGTGTTAATTGCTACTACCGTGGCGATTCCCACGATGATTGTTACCAAGATTACGAGTAAGAGTTGTTGTTGACCCATGATGTACTCCGAATTGTTTGTTTAGTGTTGGTTGTGGAACTGCAAATGGGTTGCTGTTCCGTATGTATAGATTGCTACTGCTTACAAGAGTATACGAAGTGCAATTTGTTACAGATCGGATTAAAATTTTTTAATTTTTAATATTTCTTCTCTCCTGAGGATATCAGAAAAGCAGACACTTTAAAAAATGCCGCCCCACCTGTACGATCAAGATTAACTGCCTATAAAGAACAAAAACAGTCTTTATTAGCACTTAGCGACCTCGATCCAACTGTACTTCGCACTATGTCAATGAACGCAAGCACAGTAGTTGTGCTCCTTTTAAATATAGCAGTAAATATTAATTTTCTCTAATATACTTGAAATTCTAATCTTTATTAAAATTTCTGTGCAGGCTTCTATGGCCGTATCAATCCATCGCTCACGAGTATAGGATCATACCCGTTAGATGTTCCTTTACTCTATTATCGGATACTCTCTCAGCAACGTTAAATCATTCAAATAATTAATCTGTACCCCGGCTTTTGAGCTTCCGCATTTTAGTCCTTTTCAGCCACAATCAGCGACAGTAACACCTTATTCAATCGTTGTGGCAAAACCCCCGAAGGTCTGCTATATTATTCGAAATCAAAACATCAGCACAGATTCTATACCGCGCATGAAAAAGGTACAGGGCACTATTCTCGATCCTCTCAACAATCGCACTTTCCACGGCTCCATCACTATCAAAGAGGGCATCATCCACTCTGTAGATGAACTTCCCGGCTCCAACGGCAGTGGTCAGCTTATTGCCCCCGGTTTTGTGGACTCCCATATTCATATAGAGAGCTCCATGCTGGTCCCCTCAGAATTTGCACGCCTGGCGGTGCAGCACGGTACGGTGGCCACGGTGTCTGATCCGCACGAAATTGCCAACGTCTGCGGGATGAAGGGCGTTGAGTATATGATCGAAAACGGCAAAAAGGTGCCGCTGAAATTTTATTTTGGAGCCCCCTCCTGTGTGCCGGCAACCCCGTTTGAAACGGCAGGTGCTGAGCTTACGCCTGAGGAAGTTGCTGAGCTTCTGGATCGCGACGACATTCACTACCTGGCCGAAATGATGAACTGGCCCGGCGTCCTGAATGATGACCCGGATGTGCTGAAGAAAATTCAGTCTGCCATGGACCGGGAGAAACCTGTAGACGGACACGCACCCGGAGTGACCGGCGAGAACGCTAAAAAGTACGCGGCGGCGGGAATTTCTACAGATCATGAATGTTTCACGATCGAAGAGGCTCGCGATAAGCTTGCAGCAGGCATGATGATCGCCATTCGTGAAGGGAGCGCTGCAAAAAATTATAACGCCCTCCACCCTCTTCTGGCCGAAGCTCCCGGCCGGATTATGTTCTGCTCAGACGACAAACACCCCGATGATCTTATTGAAGGGCACATCAACCAGCTGGCCGCCCGGTCACTCGAACACGGTTACGATCTGTATGATGTCCTCCGCGCCTGCTCGGTTCACGCCGTGCAGCACTATAATCTCAATGTAGGACTTCTCCGCGAGGGGGATCCGGCCGATTTTGTGATTCTGAAAGATCAGAAAACCATGGATGTGGCTGAAACCTGGATCGACGGTGAATGCGTCTTCCGGGACGGCGAGGTTCTGTTCGATAAGGTCTCCGCTTCTGTGATTAATAATTTTGAACCCCGACCCATCACACCGGATCAGCTGAAGCTGAAAACCGGTGCGGAAGATGGCGCCGTTGACTTTCCCGTGATTGTAGCCCGGGACGGGGAGCTGATTACTGAAAAATCAGTGGAAAAACTGAAGGTATTGAACGGTGAAATTCAACCTGACCCGGACAACGATGTCCTTAAAGTTGCGGTCGTGAACCGGTACCAAAAACAGGAGCAGGCTATCGGGTTTATCAAAAACTTCGGTATCAAAGACGGTGCGATTGCATCTTCTGTAGCGCACGACTCGCACAACATCATTGCGGTGGGATCTTCCGATGATCACTTATCCACCGTCATCAATGAAATTATGGATGCACGGGGCGGTATTGCTGCCAGTGATTCTTCCGGTACAGATCTGCTCCCGCTGCCCGTTGGAGGCATCATGACCGACCGGTCCGGAAAAGAGACCGGAGTTCACTACAAGCGGCTCACCCAAAAGGCGATCGGGATGGGCAGCACGCTGAATTCTCCATTTATGACGATCTCTTTTATGGCCCTGCTGGTCATTCCAAAACTGAAGATGAGCGATATGGGATTATTCGACGGGGAAACGTTTGAGTTTGTGGAATAGAGCTCCTGAAAGCGTTGCTCTATTTTGCCAGCAAATCAAGTTCCTTTCATTCACATTCCCCAAACGCTGACAGGAACCGCCATCCGGCGGCACGCTGTCAGGTTTTTGGTTCAGCGTGCTAATAAAATAGATCCAGAAACCTATACCTATGTCAGGCTTACATATTTATGGAATCGGTTCCAACTGTTTTTCTGCCTGCTCTTGGGTTATACTAAGCTGCTACTTGCCAATAACTGATCTCACCTGATGAAATATATTTCAGTCCTGCTCATTTTATCATTCTTGATAACCACATCAACCTTTGCTCAGTCACTGGAAGAGAAAATAGGCCAGATGCTTATGGTTGGCATGCCAAATAATCACGACGCAAAAAACACGCTTCTCGTTGACATTTCTGAACGACATCTTGGCGGTGTGATTCTCTTTGGATACAATCT
>CAZKIZ010000400.1:0-3151 GCA_964552935.1 uncultured Rhodohalobacter sp.
CGAGATGACGCCCTTTTTGAACTGATTTCACCATTAGTTTTAATCGAACTCAGGTTCAGAATACTTTTATTCAGATATCATCTGAATTGATATCCACGGTAATCATAAACCCATTGGTGCCGCTTGATTCAAAAGCCTGATCACCTCTGTGATAGGCCTGAATCTCATTCGGCATCATGACGAACCCATCATGGCGGGGAGCGCCCCAGTAGATCACGTTTGTCAGCACTGCCGGCTCCTCGCTCATAGCTGTTGCGGGGTGCGTCAATCTCATTTCAGCAGCATTGCCATTGTCGAGAAGTGCAACAGCTTCCTGGTTATTGGCGTCCCAGGAAATAGACAGATCTTCATGGACTTCAAACGACTCATATTCAGCGGGAAAGAGGCTTGTCAGGATAGTTGAAAGGCCTTCACGCTGCAGTTCGCTCACGCCCGGGTCAAAATGAAGGATTGCCCAGTCACCGGAGCCGTCACCAAAATACTCGCCAAGGTCGCCCGCCAGCCAGAAGTGAACCCCTTCAAGATCAGTTTCTCCAAAATGTCCGCTGTTTACTTTCCAGGCCATATTAAACTTACAGTAGTGTTCCGCTTCGCCATGATCATGGCCGTGAGCTGCAGGTTCAGTGTTAAAGTAGCACTGGCAGAACATCGGGCAGGTGCAGGCTTCAATGGCTGTGGCATTAAGCGCCCAGTCGTCGGAGCTGCTAACTTGTGAACTTGAATGCAGATAGATAAATGCTGTTCCAAATACTACAATCGATACAAGTAATAGTAATGGTACTCTTGTTTTCATATCGGACTCCTTTATTTGATTTTTATGTCTCATAACTTATCAGGCAGCAGATACCCATATAAGCCAAAAAAAGGGAGTCATTCTATCAAAAGAGCGGAAGATGCTGAAAAATTCTTCATTCTTTGGCAGGGTCAAATGTGATTGTGCCTCTTGTTCGTCTTTTTTGAGATCAGACTGCAGTTCTGCTGCCCTTTTGCTCAGATTTCATCTCTTTAGCCTCATGAACCAGGCGTTTGAAGATTCGCCGCTGCCTGCGAATCTGGATCAGGTATTCAGGATGCCACTGTACACCGATAACGTATGGATAGTCCGGGTGTTCCAGTCCCTGAATAATCTCTGTGTTTTGCTCATTGGCCACCAGTTCAACGCCTTCTCCGGGAATGTCAATGGCTTGGTTATGAAGGGCGTTTACGTTGCAGACGGTTGTATTCAGAATCTCCGCCAGGAGTGAGCCCGGAAGAACCTCGATTCGTTTTTTAGGAAAGATGGAGGCTACCTGGGGAGTTTCCTGGTAGTATCCGCTGATATCCTGATGAAGAGATCCCCTGAAATGGACGTTCATTAGCTGCATACCGCGGCAGATTCCCAGCACAGGTTTCCTATAGCGGAGTGCTCCGGCAAGCAGGTCCAGTTCCAGCTCATCCCGCTCGGTACTGATGGTAGCCGATTTCGTAGATTGAAAATATCGTGCCAGCCAGTAGATCGGGAAAAAGAGTATCGAAAGAACCCACTCAAAAATCGTGCGGCTGTCTTTCGCCAGCTTCACTCTTTCAATTCTCTCCTGTCCATAGCGCAGGGGTTCAACATCCGCTCCGCCGCCAATGATGAGGCCGTCAATGTCGTCTATAGTGCAGGAGTTTTCTACAGTTATACGCCGCGGCTTACCGCCGGCAAGACGTACGGATAGGGCTGTAAAAAGCCATGCTCCGGTTCCCCCTTCATCGGGTCCTGTAACTCCTATGATTGGTCGCTTACTTAACATTGTTTACCCAGCGGTTTATGAGTTTTATCCATTTCTGTTCAAATCCGAGAAGTGTATCTTTTTTCATTTTAAAGTAGGCATCAGAATATTGCTGAAGGGATTTTTGATCTGAGGCAAATTTTTCAACAAGCACCCACCGGTTCCACTCATCTGCAAGTGACCACTCCGGATTTCCGATGGAGCAGTTGGGCAGCCTGTAGTGATAGGTCGGGCGGCCCTTGGTCAAATCTTCTTTGAGCAACTTTTGGGTGAAATCGGGTTGAAGGTGCATAAACACCGGGAGCATATCGAGCGGACGGTTACGGGAGTTTTCGAATCTGAAATAATCGCGTATAAGTCCCTTTAAATCGGGATTATACCCGCTGTTCAGAATGAGATTGAGGTAGTCCTCTTTATATTCATTTATGTAGGGCGTAAGCCGTCGGCTGATGTTGATATTGGCATCTTTGCGGATCCACGGATCGAGAAGCACATAAGCGCGAAGATGATTCAGGAGGCTCCCCGCAGAATCATCCGGTATCTCAGGATTGATATGCAGGCCGAAGGCGTAAAAAAAAGAGCTGCCTGTCCCCTTCGCCTTCCATTTGCGAAGTTCACTGAGAAGCTTGTTCAGCTGATGCATCTCTGAAAGCAAAATAGGCGGCGTTACGATTTCAAACGGGACAACAGATGACGCTACTTTTCTTAGCCGGTCTTCAATGGTAGAAATATTTTTAAATGTTTTGATGTCGATCCCGACCTTATCCAGGTAGGTTTCATATTTCTTATCGCGCAGAAGCTGTGCATCGAGTTCCAGGGAAAATGTGCCGAAGTCGGTATTCTCTACTACAAACTCATACGTACTCACTCTTTTAATGGATCCGCCATATAGATTTTTTATCATCTGTGCGACATCTTCCATCTCCACACCCGTAAACTCAAATTCATAGCCAGCCGAGCGCTCGTTGCCTTTCGGGTTACTCGTTGAAGGTGGCCTGTTAAAATCTTGCTGATTCATTTATTGTGATGTTGTGAAGGATGCGAATGTGGTTTTGTCGGTGCGTTTAATGGCGGCTAAAAGTATAAATGAACACCAAAAAAAATGAAAGACAGCATAGTGTATTGTGAAAAAACTGGTTGCAGTGATAGCCTTTTGAAAGGGCCATGTTGGACCCATTCATGCATATGGAAGTGTCGGTAATTTCGGAAAATCTCGTTCGATTCAAAATCGCGCACGCATAAGTTCACGCTTCAATAGGTTATGAATAACTGAAAGAAGATCATAAGCAGCCGAAAGCGGGTTGTTTTAAAAAAGTGATCAAACTGAGAGTATCAATTACGGCTCAATAAGTTAACAAGATTATTTTTGAGATAGTTTTCAGTTGTAGTGATAATGT
>CAZKIZ010000401.1:0-3149 GCA_964552935.1 uncultured Rhodohalobacter sp.
GGAAATGCTTTGCATTCCCATGGGGCTACGGATATGCCGCCCCTGAACGGGGCTGATTTATGCACCTAAAATGGAACCCATCTTTCATTTGATCAAATACCCTGAACCTTAAAATAATGCTTTGAGATCTGCATCTTAAAACTTGTTTATCATTGACACAACACCAGCACCATCGGTGCGGCATGTCCGTAGCCCCTGGTCACTGCGCAGCGGTGGCCCGGGGTTTAAGAGCGAGCATAAAAATGGGAGCGCCGTAGGTGCGGTATACCTGTAGCCTTGCAAATTTACCATACCATCTTTACTCACAATGTATTTTATTGAATCCGAGAGCTTAATCAGGAACTGCTAACCTCTAAAAATGGACATATCATGCCAAACACCTACTCCAAGCTACATGCACAAATTATATTTGCCGTAAAAGGACGATCCAATTTCATACAGAATGAATGGAGAGATGAATTCTATAAATATATTTCCGGGATTGTTGATGGAAAGTCTCAAAAGCTATATTCAATCGGAGGAATGCCCGATCACATTCATCTGCTCATAGGGTACAAACCTTCTGTTTCAATCTCTGATCTTGTAAGGGATATCAAATCCAACTCTTCAGCATTTGTTAACCGAAAAATGTTCATAGAGAATAAATTTCAGTGGCAATCAGGATTTGGAGCATTCAGTTATGGGCAATCACAAGTATCCGATGTGATTCGATATATCGAAAATCAGCCAGAGCACCATAAACACCGAACGTTCAAGGAGGAATACATCAAGTTCCTTGAGAACTTTAACATTGAATATGACTCAGACTATCTGTTCGAATTTTATGATTGAGGTTGAATTTAAATTTCGAGTAATACCGCACCTACGGTGCTTCTTTTAACTCGGTCACCTTGCACCCCAGAGATTCACATTGTGAACCTCTGGGGCTACGGATATGCCGCCCCTGAACGGGGCTGGTTCATACCCATAAAAAGGGACCCGTCTTTCATTTGATCAAATACCCTGAACCTTAAAAAAATGCTTTGAGATCTGCAGCTTAAATCAGTTTTATCATTGACACAACACCAGCACCATCGGTGCGGCATGTCCGTAGCCCCTGGTCACTGCGCAGCGGTGGCCCGGGGTTTAAGAGCGAGCATAAAAATGGGAGCGCCGTAGGTGCGGTATACCTGTAGCCTTGCAAATTTACCATACCATCTTTACTCACAATGTATTTTATTGATTACGGATCAGACCAACTGTTCGAATTTTGTAATTGAGGTTGTATTCAGATTTCGAAGGATGCTGCGTCTACGACGCTTCTATAAGACTCGGTCACCCTGCACCCCAGAGATTCACTTTGTGAGTCCCTGGGGCTACGGATATGCCGCCCCGAAACGGGGCTGGTTTATACCCATAAAAAGGTAACTGCCATTCATTTTATCTAAGATCTACTGTTTTAAATGAAGCGTTTTTTGTAGCCAAACCATCGCCAATTTGCGGAAGTTGAGTTAGGGGCAATCGACAGTCGAATGAAACTTTGTTTGTAAGCTGGCTTTGACCCACCTCTGAGTATCCGCTGGAATATAAGAGGGAGATCTTTGTGCGGTCACTTTCGTCCGACGAATCGAGGGAGAGATCACTTACCCCGGATTATTCACCAATACTGCTCTTTTATTCTATTTGGTATTTCATTGTGTATTAATTTTGTACATTTAAAATACATTTAAAGAAAAATCTTACCATTATGGCAACAGCACGCATTGAAATAGACAAGGATATCCAACCGCTTTCTGAGTTTAGAAAACATGCAGCAGATTTTATCGACCGTATTAAAAAGCAAAAGCGATCCATTATTTTGACACAGCATGGAAAAAGTGCGGCCGTATTGGTCGATGTATCAGAATATCAACGCATGATTGATAAAATCGATCTAATGGAAGAACTGATCGAAGCAGAACGCCAAATTGCAAGAGGTGACGTCGTATCCCATGAAGAGGCTATAAAACAGATTAAAGAGAACCTTACAAAGTGGAAATAGTCTGGACAAATCAGGCATTGCACAAACTCAACAAGTTTGTTGATTACATTGCCCGGGATGATTTTGTCACTGCAGAAAAATGGGCGTTAAAACTGATTGAAAAAACCGATCAGCTTATTGAACAACCTGAGTCAGGGCGGATTGTACCTGAGTATAATGAACCGAATTTACGTGAACTGATATTTGGAAACTATCGGGTAATTTACCGGATACGTAAAGAAGAGAATAAAATCTATATTCAAACTGTGTCGCATACTCGACAAAATCCTCCTGAATCGAGTGCGGGGTTGCGTTAACAAACCTGCGGATCGGTTCAGGCTTCTTGCGAGACATTTAGATTGGCAGCCCGCCCGCAGAAAAACCATACCGTCTTTCCCCAATGATGTGATGCGGATTACTATCGTCCGACAGCGCCAGCTATTTTTTTACTCGATTTTTATTTGAACTCAAATTCAAAAAATATCCTCAGCGGCAAGGCTAAGATTTTCGAGCACCACGGAGGAGAGTTTTTGAGTTCCGCTGATGGTTGTCTTCAGCTGAAAAGAGTTCTCTTTAAGCAGAAACTGATCCATTGTTTTACCCTGTGGGTCAACAATCCAGTACTCTTTCACACCATGTTTTTCATAGAGGGCCAGCTTTTTCTTCCGGTCGATGGTTTCGGTATGTTCGGAGAGGATTTCTACTACCAGGTCCGGTGCATCAACAATATTCTTTTTGGTAATGATATTGAGACGTTCGCGGGCCACAAACACCAGGTCGGGCTGCACGACGTCAGTCATGGATAGGATGACATCGACAGGGGCAGTGTAAACTTTGCCTAAACCGTGTTGATTAGCATGCTTACTCAGGGCAACAGAAATGTTTAATGAAATTTCCTGGTGATATGGTGTTGGCGCCGGTGTCATATACAGTTCCCCCCCAATGATCTGATGCTGAAACCCATCGTCCGGAAGCTGCCGGTAATCATCGTACGTCGTCAATTGTGATTGTGTGAATATGTCCATGATCTTCTCTTTATTATCAATTAACGCATTTTAGCCTGCATTATTCACAAATATTATTTGAATTGTTTTGTCACTTTGTCCATTAGTACGTTACATCAAACATAGATTAAAATTTTATTCAACGT
>CAZKIZ010000402.1:0-3149 GCA_964552935.1 uncultured Rhodohalobacter sp.
GAGATGACGCACTTTTTGGACTGTTTATGCCACTTTTTAAATCGAATTCAGATTTATAAACCGGTTTTTGGCAAATTATAAGGCGCAGAGATCTGCCAGTTTAGCCGGCAGCATAAATATCTTCATTAGTTTCTAAAGTTAAACCTTGCAAATCCGATAAAAAATTATGTGATATTATTAAATAATTAATCTTGACAAAATGCACTCAATTGAATAGCGTTTAGTAGCTATTACACATTTGACCACTACAGGAGGTTTCCATGAAAAATCAATCCCAACTGACTCTGAACCTTTTTACGAAAGTGAGGGACGATCTTGAAAAACGTCAGTACATCATTCTTGGTGAACTGAAAAAAATTTCGGCCGAATTTCAGTACTACAAAGTCTATCCTCATCTGAGTGAGCTTGTCGAAATTCACAGAACGCTGAAAGAGGTGATTGGACATCTCTCCGACCTGAGAAATAAATTCCCGAAACGGATCAGCAAGATTGATTGGGTGAACCGCGAGATAGAGCATGAAGTGGTGTTTGTGGACGGAACCGATCTGCAGCGTGTTGAGGAGCTTATACACTGGGCTCTTCCGTATATCGAAAAAACAATCCATGAAGGGGTTGCGATACATGAGTTTGTATCTGAAAAGCTCTCCGTTGAGCATGTGGGAATTGTGCCCAGCTATATGGATGAGGGGTATTTTTTCCTTCCGGATAACCGGATGAGTAAACTGAACCTGTTCCGTTTCGAGGTATCCATATTTCAGAGTGCAGAAGACAAGTACCGTTCGCTGAAGACAAAGTTTTTGAAGTCTCTGAATAAACAGAAAGTTGAGCTATCACCCAACACACTGAAGCTGAACCTGATTCGTGATGAGAAAGAGCTCCCGAATCCGGCTACGTTTTCATTTCAGACCGACCTGGACTTCTCATTTAAACAGACCATTCTGCCGGTGGCGAAACGAAAACTGATGCAGAAACTCTCTGTTTAGTTGATTAGTAAGATTAGAAAATTTGGGATATGGGTTGTACCAGTATCCCAAATCTCCTCTACGCCTTTTTAATTAATTCATCAATTCTTGAAGCAAGGCGGGCGGTCTGAAGGGCGTTTAGCGCAGAAAAACCGCTCGGCTTTCTCGTTTTTACAGATCGAATAAAGTAATCAAGCGAGTTTAAGGCAGTGTCTGTTGAGTCGAACGTTTTATGTTCAGCCTGCAGGAGACTGCTACCGTTTTCTGCAGCGTAACGCGTCGTTTTTTGGGCTAAAATATCACACACAAACAGGGAGTTGTTGCTCTGGACAGTTCTTTCGTAACTCTCTGCCGGTGATACCGCCATATATTGAATGGTTGCAACAGAGCCGCTGTCAAACCGGATGGAGAGATGAATGCCTGCGGTGAGGTTCTGTAACTTGACAGGTTTCGCCGTGATCTGCTGAACGCTGCTGTTTTGCAGAGTTACAATAAGCGCAAGTTCATCCACCCACGCCTGCCTGAATTTATCGGGCGGAGGAACGGTTCGTCCGCGATCTGCTTTTCGAATTTCAATAAATTGCGGCCCGCTGCTGATATATTTTTTCATATATCGCGTGATGGAAGAGAAACTGGCCCAGTGGGAAAACTGCACGCTTACGTTTGCCTCTTCAGAAGCGTGATATACTTTCTTTAGCTCTTCAATATCTGTGGGAAGACGGGAAACAAGATAGACAGGATATCCCTTCTTTATGATTTGTATAACCTCGGTTAGCCCGAAAGGTGAGTCATCGAGCAGGACGACTGCATCTGTCTCTTCGTCTCTGAATTCTGGCGTGACAATAACTTCGCGCACGGACGCACGTTCCCTGAGGTATTTTTCCCACTGTTTACCTCTAACAATATCTCCTGCAATTACAAGCCTCATAAGCGTCTGTTTAAAAAGTGGTTGTAAGAAAACTCTTTAACAGTGTATAGCCTTTATAATAGAAGAAAAGAGTGAGAAAGTTTAGTCTGGCATAATCAGAGCTAGAATAAAATAGAAAAGTACCATGGTTCCAATTGAAGAGAACACAAGGATAAGGTAGAGGACACGCACAAGTGTGGCATCCCATCCGAGATATTCGGCGATACCACCACAAACGCCGGCAAGCATTTTGTTGGTGCGTGATTTTTTGAGCTTAGCTGCCATAGATGGTCCTTCTAATCGATTTAAACCGGTTTCAAAACGTGTACGGGATTGTATACTGAGAGTTTCAAAAAATAATTCACGGATCAAATAACGTGAACTATTGATTTAACATCAAACAGAAAAGAAGAGTTTGATTTCAAAGGGATTTAAAAAAAGGCAGTATTTCAGAGATGGTAACCTTGTGTGTCAAACAGACTGAAAAGCTGAATCAAATGGTTTATCGAAGAGCCCGTTCAGAACTGTTACGATTCCAGATTATGATTTTCGAAAGCGAACCGGCAACGTAATCTGTACCCTGACAGGAAGCCCGTCGTATTCACCGGGGTGAAAGGAGGCTTTTTTTACAACTCGAATGGCTTCTGTGTCAGCAGCCTCATGAAGTGATGACATAACTGCTACGTTCTCTGCTTCCCCGTATTCATTTACGATGAACTCCAGCACAACGTCACCCTCAATATTTTCAGCTTCAAGAGCCGATGGGTAACGAACGTGCTTCTGTAATTCATTGGGGCCGCCAATCAATTCGGGCATCCGGTCCATTATGTGGAATTCATTTCCATTTAGTTGACTCTCAAAATCTACATGATGATCCCGGTAGTGTTTTTTCCCGAAAGCCCACAGGGTTCGGTTTAATGAGATGGGTTCGTTGATGTGGGCCCTGATTTCGGGTGAACTCTGGTCTTCATTCCCTACAGCAGACAGTTCAATAATTTCTATAACATCACCCGGCCGGGTTTTCCGAAGGGTGGTCAGCGCAGATTTGTAACGGGGAGAATCCGTATCCTCAAACCCGGAGAGTGTAAACTGAAATTGGTGATCCCCTGCATTCAGACGCTCAACGTTGATGTTTATCAGATCAAGATCCTCATCACTCATAGTCCGGGAATTTCCGCACGCAGACAGCAATAGTGTGCTGATGACAAAAAGAATGAGACACAAAAGTGACCGGTTTTTCATGAGGGTGTTTTTCATTGATCGCTTTTGATAGCTAAAAA
>CAZKIZ010000403.1:0-1834 GCA_964552935.1 uncultured Rhodohalobacter sp.
AAATATACCTCTCCTCCGCGGAGGAGACAGAGCATAAAGCGTGTGCCGAAGGCACAATCAGCGACTGCTCAGAGGTGGGTTACTTAAATAGTTGCAGCTGACTCACCCGAAGGATCCACAAAATTACTTTTTTTTACTCTTCATCTCAGATCCGCAATGTCTGATTGAGACATTGCGGATCTTTTTATTCTTTATTCCTTCGGCACCGCTCACTGCAGTACTTCACATTCTCCCAGTCACGCTCCCACTTCTTTCGCCAGGTGAACGGTCTTTTGCAGACCGGACAGATTTTTGTCGGCAGATTCTTCTTTGACATCGGTCTGATTACCTCCGGTTCTTTACGTGTTTCCTGAGAATCCGGCCATTCTCTTTTTTTACCTCTTTGCTTCCCTTCTTGCTCCACAAAACAGAACTCGCTTGTTTGTAGCTCTCTTTGATATCTGGTACGATCGGCTCCGGATAATCCTCACCGATGATGCAGCCGTACATATTCTGCTCCATCGCGCTCATCTTCCACGGCTCATGGATCAGCTCCTTTGGAACCTGCTTCAGCTCCTCCACCCACTCCCGGATGAACTCCCCGTCAGGATCGTGATCATATCCCTGCTTCACGGGATTGTAGATCCGGATGGTGTTCACCCCCATCGTGCCCGCCTGCATCTGGAACTGCGAATAGTGGATGCCCGGCTCAAAATCCAAAAACTGCCGGGCAAGGTGGGGAGATCCGTGCCGCCAGTCGAGCCAGAGATGGTGCGTCAGAAATGAAACCAGCATCGCCCGCATCCTGAAATTCAGATAGCCCGTTTTGATGACGCTCCGCATACAGGCATCCACCATCGGGAAACCGGTTCTTCCCCTTTTCCACGCTTCAAACTTCTCCTCATCAAACTCCGTGCGGATATCGTCGTACCCCCGGTTCATGTTTTCAAACTCAATCCTCGGCTCCGACTCAAATTTCTGTACAAAATGGCAGTGCCATCCCAGTCGCGACCTGAAACTTCTCAGTCCTCTCTTTGATGGGGCCTCTTCATAGTTTGTATCCGCGTACTGCACAGCCTGTTTGATGCTAAGATTTCCCCAGGTAAAATGGGGGGACAGCCGGCTGCATCCCGTTCTGGCGGGGCCCGGTGCGGAGATCGAGCTGTTGTAATCCACGCACCGCTCAAGTACAAAACTCTTCAGCAGCTTCCACGCCCGCTCCTCCCCTCCCGGCTGAAAGCAATCGTCAGGTTTTTTGAAGCGTTCCGGAATATCCGTATTAATCGATTCAGCCAGACCTCCTGGAATCTTTACAGTATCAAGCAAAGAAAGATCCGGATCTTCTATGGGCTGACCCATAATTTCCTTCCACCTGTTCCGCCAGCCATCGCGATGCATCAAACCGCGCTGCACGGCATTCGTGGGCGATTCCTTCCATTCAACTTTCCGCGACTGAAACCACTCCGCCATGTTCAGATCCCGCTGATACGTCAGGTCAATTCCTGTCTCCTCGTGGCTGAAAACGCTTTTGATCTCGTAGTACTTTGATGTGCGTTCGAAAAACTGTTCTGCTTCTTCATGTACGATGAGCAGGTCGCAGCTACATTCATTCAGCTTCTTCTCCATCTCGCTGAGAGATTCCCACACAAACCGCCAGTGACGGTCACCATAATGCGGATCAGCGATAAGAGACGGCTCAAATATATAGACCAGCAGACACGGAAGCTCCGATTCCGCTGCCCGTTTCAGCGGCTGATGATCCCTGAGACGCAAATCCCGTTTGAGCCACACGATGTTGATGGGTGATTTTTTCATACCTATCGTCAACAACACGGACGGGTGAATTGTTCGTATT
>CAZKIZ010000403.1:1934-3137 GCA_964552935.1 uncultured Rhodohalobacter sp.
AACCGATAGACTTTCAAAGCCAGACCTCCTATCTTTAAGCCTCCAGTAAACTGACCCTGTAGTTCAACCGGATAGAATAGGGACCTCCTAAGTCCTAGATCCCAGTTCAAGTCTGGGCGGGGTCACCACTTTCGAATATCGAAATTTGAGCTTTCCTTACGCTTTTCATTTAATCTGAATAATCAAAAACAGGAGTCTCAACTGTTTTCTTTGGAGCTACATTTCCCCTTATCTTTTTTTGGATCTGCTCCACGGTTTCAGGTGCGAAATACTGCTCTCCGGTTTCTTCATTCACCCTTGCCGGTACGTTTTCAACAATATAGAATTTACCCTCCATCTCAAGGCTGTACGTAACAAAACGATAGGTCAATGTTTCATCGTTGTTTTTCATGGAGTTCTCCTTTTATCAAAATCAATCCATTTTGCAGGATCAGGTTCATATAAAGTAGTAATTTTCAGTATCGGACGTGAGGGATAACTACTTTGAATATGCAACGGTCGTTTCTGGTTCGTAAATCCAAGAATCAGGCAACTTGGGCCATATTTGTCCTCCGGATAATCTTCCCAAACCGCTTTGTGCAGGGTTGGTACTTTAAAAAATAGCTATTCAGTTAGTTGAAGATACTAATGATCAATTCTTTATGTCACTGTGTCGTTTCTTTTCAAATTTACTTTCGCTGCTTCCCATCCAATCATCGCTGTTTTTCGGTCAGATCCCCAGCGGTAATTCCCAAACTCCCCCGTCGATTTGATCACCCTGTGGCAGGGTATCATCCATGCCACCGGGTTTTTGGCGATCGCTGATCCCACCGCCCTGGAGGCCTTCGGATTTCCAATCATTTCGGCAACCTCAGAATAGCTTCTCAGCTGACCCTCAGGAATATTGATAAGTGCTTCCCAAACCTTGATCTGAAATGGTGTTCCCTTCAGGCAGAGCCTTACATCTTCGGGATCGGACTGCTCCTTCGAAAAGAATTTGAGGGCTGCCTGCTGAAAGGGATCGGTCTCCCGTAAAAAAGTAGCTTCAGGGAACTCAGCTTTCAAATCTGCGCAGGGAAAAGTGGCGGGCTCATCACCGATAAAAGCAATCTTACAAATACCGCGGTCCGTTGACGCAATCAGAAGATCGCCAAATAAGCTCTCGCTGACCGAGTACCGGATCGTGAGCGAGCGCCCTCCGTTTTTGTAGCTGCCGGGCGTCAT
>CAZKIZ010000404.1:0-3131 GCA_964552935.1 uncultured Rhodohalobacter sp.
AAATACTGCTTTGGCGGAATTCAGCCGCACTCGCGGCGGATCATACTATAGCCCCGGGATTCACCCCGGGGTAGGCAGAAGCAGAAACTCAACACCATCGGTATCACTCTCTGAAAAATCGAAAAATAGGTTCCAATGGTTTATCCAATAGTCCTGAGATGATTCCGTATTAAAGACCCATTTCGAGGGGTTTTCACCGCCAAGCCGCTGGGACGCGGAGGAAGTGGTGATCTTCGTCGGAAGATTGCCTTTTTCGTCCGACGAATCTCCTGGATCGGTAGCAGCAATACCCATCGACCATTAAACTCGACCGACGAGTACTCAAGAGCATGCCAACGTAATTGCTAACTCCACTCGTCAGCCGAGGATCTCCCCCACTCCCTTCAAAGCAAAAAAGCTATTCAAGTCTCGAAGGTTTTCACCGCAGGGACGCGGGGACGCAGTGTGAGGGTATGTGCATCGTCATAAGATTAATTTCTAAATACGAATTATCTACACCCAATAACCCGCTCTGATAGCCCGATATTTACTTCACAAAGTCCTTCCCTCCATGTGGCGTCCCGTTTTTTGGGCGGCATAGGGAGGGAAGACAGATGGGTGGGTCACTCCAGTCTCTTTAGGTATTTGAAGAACTCGCTGTCCGTAGATAAAAAGACCGAGGTTTGATCGTCGAATGAGGAGCGGTACGCTTCCATCGCTTTGGTGAAGTCGTAAAACTCCCGCGTGGAGGCACTTTCATTGTACGCCTCATTGAAGATCGCCGCTGCACGGGCGTCGGCCCGTCCGCGAATTTCGCGCGCTTCACGGAACGCTTCAGACTGAATTTCAAGCAGCTCGCGCTCTTTTTGCCCCTCGATACGGGAGGCTTCACCCTGACCTTCAGAGCGAAACAGATCGGCGATTTTATTCCGCTCACTAATCATACGATCATACACGGTGCGGCGAACATCTTCAACGTAATTGATTCTTTTGAACCGGAAATCAAGGATTGCAATACCGAGGTCCTCGGTTCTGAGATTGGCCTCACGAAGAACAATATCCTGTATGGCGCTTCGTCCCACGTAGATCGTTTCGAGAGAATCCTCAATCGCTTCATAAATTTCAGCACCCAGATCAGGCTCGCGATTCGATGTGCGAACCAGCTCCACAAGATCGTGCGAGGCTACCGCATTCCGGGTCTCCCCGTCCAGGATGTCATCAATCCGTGACTGCGCCCCGCGCTCATCACGCAGACGGCGGAAAAACTGCAGCGGATCGGTGATCTGCCAGCGGGCATATGAATCCACAAAGATGAACTTTTTATCTTTCGTGGGCACCTGGTTCTGATCACCGTCCCACTCCAGGAACCGCTTATCAAACCGGTTTACCTGCTGAATAAAGGGCATTTTCATCTTCAGTCCCGGCTCAATGACGGCTTCGCCAACGGGCGCGCCGAACTGCGTGATAATCACCTGCTCTGTTTCATCCACAGAGTAGAACGCATCCTGGGCAATTAGAATGGCAATAATAGTAATAACAACTAAACCAATTTTATACGTGCTTGTCATAATTTCGTCTCCCCTTAGTTTTCCTGGATTTTCATGCCGTTCATCTGCATCTGAAGCAGCGGCAGTACACCTGAGCCGTCCTGATCGGTCACAACTTTATTTCCGATCGTTGGCAGAATCTCCTGCATCGTTTCGTAGTAGATTCTCCGTTTGGTAACTTCGGGGGCACGCACATATTCGGTGTGAAGATCACGAAACGCAGACACCTCACCAATTGCGCGGTTCACACGATCCACTGCGTATCCTTCGGCCTGCTGTATCGTTTGAAGAGCCTCTCCCCTTGCCCTTGGAATGACGCGGTTGTAATCAGAACGAGCCTGGTTAATGAGAGTCTCTCGCTGCTGCTGAGCCTCGTTAACGGCATTAAACGATCGCTTCACATCATCCGGCGGGTTGATATCCTGAAGCACAACCTGCTCAATCCGTACGCCTGTTTGATACTCAATATTGAGTTCCTGCAAAATCTCCTGAACCCGTGCGGCAACCGATGCCCGGCCGATGGTCAGCACTTCGTTCACGGTCCGGTTCCCGACAACCTGCCGGGTAGCCGCTTCTGCCATATCGCGCAGAGTCTTATCCGGATTTCTGACTCTGAAAAGATAGTCGTAGGGGTCCGAAATCCGGTACTGAACCACCCACTCAACATCGGCCAGGTTCAGATCACCCGTAAGCATCAGCGATTCATCCCGGTAGCCTGCCTTCACATACTGAGACTGAACACCTGACTCGATCGTCCGGTAGCCAAACTCCTGTTTAAGCTGTCGCTCAACAGGAACAATCCGAACCGTTTCGATAAACGGGATCTTAAAATTCAGGCCCGATTCAGTGGTCTGCACATACTCACCAAACCGCTGTACGATGCCAACCTCTTCAGGCGCTACGGTGTAAACCGAACTAAAAGCCAGCACCACGGCCAATATTCCCAGAACAATAACTTTTATATTTTTCATCACCTTATCGAACGCCGGTTCAAACTCGGTGCCCTCAAGTGGATTTTTTATTTCAGACATAGCGGTAATCTTGTTTTATTCATTTGTAAAAAGAGTAGAGTGGTAAAAAAATGATCAGAACCTATCGGTGTGCGGCAGGTCAGCAGTTTTTCTTACCTGATAAATGATAATTGAACCGTGTAACCGGAGTTATTTCCCGAAAGCCTGTTCTGTATTTAAAGAAATATCCGGCGTGACCCGACCAGCCGCTGAACATACGGCTTCTGGAACTCCTATGTTGCATCCGATTCTCTAATATTTACTGACACACTTTCAATGCCCAATCCACAGAAAAGGCAAAAAAGCGGTTCAGGGGTTGAAGGTTATCACCGCTGAGGCGCAGGGGCGCAGGAGAAGTGGTGACTTTCGTCGGACGATTGTAGTTTTCGTCCGACGAATCTCCTGGATCAGTAGCAGCAATACCCATCGACCATTAAACTCGACAGACGAGTACTCATGAGCATGCCAGCGTAATTGCTAACTCCACTCGTCAGCCGAGGAAAAAGCAAAAAAGCTATTCAGGACTCGAAGGTTTTCACCGCAGGGGCGCAGCGGCGCGGAGTTAAGTGAGGGGGAGTTGGAAATCTCGAAAAGT
>CAZKIZ010000405.1:0-3117 GCA_964552935.1 uncultured Rhodohalobacter sp.
TTGCCTGCTGCAGGCCTGTATCTTGCGACAGCGCTGCTAACGGCGCAAAAAGAAGTGCCAGCAGGGCTATGACCATTAAAATCATCATAAAACCGTTTCGATTTACCAATTTCATTTTCATGTTCATACTCTCAATTTAGTCTATAAATATTAATCCGTTTATCCCGCCAAAACCGTCGCTTACCGTCATGGTATCATCTGAAAGCTCAACCCATGATTCTTCGCCATCTTTCCGAAGAAGCACTTTGTACTCATAAATTCCCGGTTCGAGATCCAGCTGTGCCGCATACCGGCTGCTGTTCTCACCCTGTCTTGAAAGCTGCACTCCGGGTCGGTCCCAGTCATTAAATTCACCCACAAGAAAGAGATCACCCTCTCCGCGATACCCGATTTTAACAATTACCGCGTGATTACTGCGGCTTTCCCATTCAGGTGAAAGTTTGTTCTTGTCATATCTAACTGCATCGGTTACTGAAAATCGATATCTGAATCCAACCGAAAATTCCATGTCAGATCGGTTTTCAGTAGCGGCAGGCATAAAGAGCAGGTGCGAAACAGATCCATTCCCGGTTAATCCACCTGCGACAGGAAATGAAAATGACAACCGGCTTCTGAGGAGCTGATCACTATCTTCTATAATCTCAGAACCGTCTGTTACTGTACCGGATACTGGCATTAGACCACCCTGCCCGTCAACTGTAAAACTGTTTTGATACCTGTTCAGTGACAGATCTAATGTGACACCCGATGACTGCCGTATAATTCTGCTCACCGCTGCAGAAAGACTATGATTTTCCAGGGGATTTTCATCCATCAGGGCGTACACGCTGCCTCTTAACTGCCACTTTAGCGACGTCCAGCGCTCAAACTCTAATCCGTAGATATCGAACCTTTCCCTGGCCTGTCCCGATTCCTCAGTTTCATCAACCATCAATCCGCGGTATTCTCTGAAGGATGAACCACCCCTGAGACGAATATTCGTGAAAAGTGAGGGCGACCAGGTAAGTGCCGGTAAAACTGAAAAAGATGTTCTGTCGTAAACAGATGAAATTTGGTTAGCTGAGGCCTGGAGCTCCATAGAAAACCGGTTCCCCACGCGATAGTTCAAACGGGTTGATCCATACATACCGGTCCAGTCCTGGCGGTTGTCGAAGGTAGGCTCATAGAGATATCCGCCGGAAATTTGCGTTGAAAATCGTCCACTGTTCCAGTATACCTCTGCTGACGGAGAAAGCCGGGTAAATGCTCCTCTGTCACTTTGATCCCATTCACCAATAAATGGATGCAGATATGTATTTGTAGAGTAGCCTCCACGGGTGTCAACCGAAAGAAAAGCTTCGAGATTCTGTGAGAACAGATCATTTACACACAAAAAGGTGATTATGATGAGAACTGCTTTTTTCATAAATAGATAACGGCATTTTTATTTCCAAATCCATCGTCGCGCTGTACTTCTGCCAGGGGATCTGAAATCCACTCTTCGCCATCTTTTACGAACATATAGTGATGCTCTCCCCTCTCAACTGAAACCAACCCGGTCCAGACTTTTTTCCCGTTCATCTCCTGGCTCGTCATATCAACGGGGTTCCAGTCACTAAAATCACCAGCAACGGCAATCTGGTCGGCATCCTCATCTATATAGATGAACCGGATCCATACCTCTTCCGATGTCGAATGGTTATCTGATATAAATTCTGTTCCATTAGTGATTTCCGTTCCGGCATCGACCTGCTGTGTGTCTGTCAGAAGCAGACCTCCAAAAGCGACAAGCAGAATGGCAGGCAGCGCAAAGGCCAGTGCCGGCCTGAACGTATATTCCCGTGGCGTAAACCAGGAATTGATATGCTGAAACAGAAACTCAGTCCACGTTGTTTCTGTTGCCGATTCCTGCTCCAGCTCCTCTATTTTGCTCATTACATCATCCGAAAAATTGTCAGGTACTGAAAACGAATCCATTCCACCACGATCACTCAGCGCATCACTCAGCATCCTGTCAAACCTGAGCATGGATCGCAGATCATCATCTTCAGCAATCAGATGAAGTGCTTTCTTTTCATTTTCGGGTGAAAGATTGCCATCCAAAAATCGATTTAATAGTTCATACTTATCCAGTCTGTCGAAGCCGCTCATATCATTACCTCTCGTTCAAGTAGTTGTTTGAGTTCAGCTCTTGCGCGATGAACCCGTACTTTAAGTGCTGATTCCGAAATGTTTAACAGTTCTGATATCGCTTTGTAGCTCATCCCGTCCCGGTATTTCATAAGAAGGGGCTCAGACTGATCTGGTGAAAGTTTTTGAATCGCTTTAAACAGTGCATGTTTTGATTCATCCTGCTCCATCGATTCGTCGGGCTGGAGTTCTGAACTTTCCCTGTTGTCAATAAAAGACTCTTCCAGTTCGCTGAACCGGCTGTTTTTCCGCCGTATATTTTTTGCATAATCCCTGCAGTGATTCAGGGCAATTGAATAGATCCAGCTTGAAAATTTGGACCGGCTTCCATAGGTATCAAGTTTTGTATAGGCTTTTACAAATATCTCCTGAACGATACCTTTCACTTCCTCTTCGTTCTTTTCAAACGAGCGTACAACATGGAAGATCATCAGAGAATATTTATCAACAAGATATCTGTACTGCTCGCGGTCACCCGCAAGGATATTGGTTACTACATCAGAATCTGATTTAATTCTATTCATTTCTTATCAATCCCTGAATTCCCAAAAAAACTGATTTTTTATTAAATCTTTTCAGGTTTAGTTAATACGACGACTCAGTTTAGGAGTGGTTACATGATTTTTTACCATTTTAATGCTATTGGTTCCTATAAATGATAAAGTCTTTAAAACTTTAGCAATGGATAAACGATAGGTCGCTATAAAATCATTACTTTATAAGAGTGCCAACTTTAGGCTTATTGCAATTTCCATACTCACATACATCTTTATCGGCTTTTTACAGAAATAATTCAGCCAATATGATCCACTTCAACTATTTTTTCACCCTGATACTGTCATTTATCATTTTATCGGGGTGCTCAAGCCAGCAGAATGAGCAAGCAGAATCGCAGCGCTCATCCGGAACTCCGATTGCCGGTTTCGAGGTAACCCATCTTGATCTCTC
>CAZKIZ010000406.1:0-3105 GCA_964552935.1 uncultured Rhodohalobacter sp.
GTCCATCTCCACGACTGTACTTATGAATTAAAAACCGATTCCCGTCAACAATAAAAAGGTGTTTTTCAGAAATAAAAAAATCATCCAGACTTTGAATCTCCCCTGGTCCGCGCCCCCGGTTACCGAATCGTAGAACCTCATTATATTGTTCATCTAACTCAATCACCGCCAAAAGTGCCACATCCTGGATAAACAAATGCTGGGAACTATGATCAATCTTTAACCTCACAGGCACGCCCAACATGAGATCGTTTTCCGAGATCAAACTATCATAGTCACTGAGTTCCGTAACCTCAATTGTAGTGGCTTTACTGTTTTCCGAAGCTTGATCGGCGCAAGCTACAAGTGAGTTAATTATCAGTAAAATAGAAAGTATTGCCACAGAAGCACGGATGAACGCAGAGTTCTCCGTGGCTTTTCGGGACTCCCTGGCAAATTTGTCGGGGGTTGTTTTCATTATGATTCCCCAAATTCTATCCGATACTTCACAATCCGGTCTACCTCTTGACGCATATCTCTTTCATGAGAATAAAAGTATCCGTTTTTGATTGTGATCAGAGGCTTAGAGGGTACAAATCGTGTTGATCGTTCTCCCTCTTTTTGAAATCGGGCGATTAGTTCACCTTTTTGATTTAGAACCCACCATGTGTAATGCGTTTTGCTATCTGTGATGGTGGCTACCCAAAGCCTCTCTTCATCATCCAGTTCCATAGTATGTAAAGCGGGCCATGTATCAGGAATCTCCTCTCCTCTGAGCATTCTCCGTTCATGATCAGCAATTCTGATTTGATCTAAAGAAAAATCGCTCTTCTCAAAGGGGTAATATAGTGATCGGATATAATGACCATTGTTGTCATGCTCTTTAATCAAAAAATCTTCCGTCCACGCAGTAAAAAAACCTCCTGAGCGAGTGACAGATACGAGCGAACTGCGATTAAACGGCTTGGTAATCGGAATTGCCCACCCTTCCCGTTCAGGGAGGAAATATCGTTTATGCCTGTCTACCTCCATAAGCCTTTCCGGGTTTATAGTACTATCCCGATCGAGTTTAAAATAGAAGATCTGGGTACCATCACTCTCTTCATTTAAAGAGGACATGCCTACCTCCAGAACCATCCCGCCATTATTTAATAATTCTAAGTCCGTCCCTTTCGCAATCGACGGCATTTGATTTAGCCGGGTTGTTTCCGTCAAATTAATGATCTCCTCTTCAGTTTTTTCAAAGTTGCCCAGCGAATAAATCGCAAATTTTTGAAGCCTTGGGTCAAAAAGGATCAGCTCGTCTTCCAAAATGTCTATGGCTCCAACAGCTTCAAATTCGCCCGGACCCTGACCATATCTTCCAATCGTTGATAGGTAGCTTCCATCGGAATCAAACACATAAACTCCAAGATGACCCGGAATACTTGAAACGACAAAGACCCTGCCAGCGTCATCCACAGCAAAATTTGAAATGTTACCGCTCATAATAAAATCATTACCACCTTCAAACACCGCTTCCTGAATGAGCTTCACGGTGTCCGGGACTTCCCCTTCAATAGGTGCAATAATCGTTACATTTTCAATATTTTGAATAGGTTCGGGGAGCTCCGATTCTGTGGCGGGTTCATGCTCCAGGCTGCAGGCGGTGGTCGCAATTACTGCAAATAGTATTACCACAAAAACACAGAGGGGCACAGAATTATCTTTGGCCTTTCGTGATTCGGTGGCAAATTTGTCGGGGTTTAGTTTCATTGCGATTCCTCGAATTCAATTCGATACCGCACGATTTCATTCAATTCAGTCTCATCGTTTCTCTCCATAGCATAGAAATACCCCTTTTGAATGACCTTCATGCTCTGTGCATTTCGTAACGGCCATCCGTAACGATCACCTTGAAAATAAAATGTACCCTGCAGCTCACCATCTGTGTTTAAAACCCACCATTTCAATTGATCCTCATTTTCTGTAAACGTTGAAATCCAAAGCCGGTCCTAGTCGTCAAACTGCATTGAATTCAGTACAGGCCAATATTCAGGCAACTCTAAACTTTCGGCAATATTTCTGGTCATCATATTTGATGATTTATATGCGTCTTCCCTCGTCACTTCCAATTCTTCGTGTGGGTAATAAAACGATCTTAAGTAATTCCCATCCTGATCAAGCTCGTTGACAAAAAAGTGACTAGACTTTGCCGTAAATATCCTGCCGGTATTAGGCACGGCAATCAAAGATTTTTCAAAAAATGGAAACGTTTCCCTTAATCTCCTTCCTTCAAAATCTCCCCAGTGATGTGGAATTTGCTTCAACTCAAAAATTCTGGAAGAACTCAGGTTAAACTTTTCATCAGAATAAAAGTATGCATTACTCAAGCTGTCGCTATTTTGATGCAGATGCGCAGGCGGTGAAAATTCCATCAATATCTTTTCGGGAGTCACAAAATAGTACATGCCGGTAAAAGTGCCATCTGTGACTGATTCCGGTAAATTTATTCTATCAATTCTGTAAACATCTAAAAAATCCAGGGTTTCTAATGAAAACAAGCTCATTCTTCTTTGAACCGGATCGTACACATATAGTTTTTCAGAATTAATCTCTATGCAACAGATATCCTCAAACTCTCCCGGTCCTTTACCCTCCCGGCCTAAACTTTTTAAATGCTGGCCGTCTGAATCAAATACATTTATAGTTTTTCTGCCAACTGCTCCCTCAACTATAAATATTCGGCCTTCATCATCAACAATAAACTCACGCATGCGGGAAAAGAAAATCTCTTCTGTATCTCCAGAAGTTTGATCTCTTATTAATTGAATTATTTTTGGGTTCTCAGGCAATGAGTAAATGGTCAAGTTCTCCATAGCAGATATGTGATCCGGTACCCCTTCAAACGCATCCGGGCCCGAACAGCCAGCGATGGACAGGATAATCACAATTACGAATAATTGCTCTTTCATCGTATTGTTCATGAGTTAAACAGCTCTTTATGGTAGTCTTACGTAACTATTCGTACTAAATAAGTAATAATTAAGAGCTGTGCAACAGCTTTTTTAAGACTTCATTTCGCGCACCTTCAGACATGGTATTTCTGAACAACGGATGCGGAGCGACGTTCACATTGCGTAATTA
>CAZKIZ010000407.1:0-3100 GCA_964552935.1 uncultured Rhodohalobacter sp.
CGCCTTATCCACAACCAAATTTCTTGGTGAATAATGCAGGTTAGAAATACAGCAGATCTGTTTCAATATCATCCCGGACACTGTTCCCCATGTTAACTTGCAGTAAACGTTAATGATGGAGAATAGATATGTATTGTCACTATTGTGGTTCAAAAATTATGGGACCTTTTTGCAAAAGCTGTGTGAGCAAGAAGGATAATAGTATGCCAGATAATGGAGGAAATGTCGGCGTTTCCAAGAGTAGAGCTGGTGAAGAATTTATTCAACAGTCACCGGCAGGCGGTCCGAATGAGGCATTCCGTGCGGGAATTCAGAGCCCCACTGAGTTGAATTTTTCATCTGATCAGGCCAATTCGTGGGAGAATGAAATTCGTTACGAGAAGCTGATTGCGATTCCGCATATTCGCGAAACGATTTCCGGGTATGCATCAACTGCAAAAAGGAAGATGACCGCCGAGGAGTTTCTCAGTTATTATGATAAAGCATTTAAACCGCTTACAGGTTTATCCATGAGTGAAATCGGGACCAAATCGCAGCAGTTTTATTCGTCTCTGGGAGTGAAAACGGGGAAGACGCAGAAAGAACGCTATAAGCTTCCCGCGGGCAGAGTAATTGTTCGGGTATTGTGTTCACTCGCACGGAATGGTCAGACCATTCGGGAGGCAAAACAGACCGATGATGGATGCCTTATAACAGCGCTGCTCAACTCTGACCTTCTGAGTAATGAGGGGTCTCTGGAAATCAGAGTGCAGGCCATGGGACCGGACAACGGAACGTTCATTGAAGCCGCCACGCTGATTCCCGGGCAGATGGTAGACTGGGGAAAAAGCAAGCGGCTCCTGAACAGGCTCATGAGAGATATAGAGGAGCTGCCGGTTTAAAATAAGCAGAGAACTATTTCAGGTGCTTCTCAAAAAACTCAAAAATACGCCGGTATTCATCGTACCAGGAGTTGGGGCTTGTGAAGCCGTGACGTTCAGATGGGTAGATCATCATTTCAAACTCTTCGTGTCCGCTTTGAATGAGCTCCTCCGCATATTGAAATGCATCCTGAGCCCCCACGTTGTCATCAATAAGCCCGTGGAGCAGAATTACGGGATGCTCCAGTTCAGAAGCATATGTGAGCGGTGAACTGCGGTCGTAGTGTTCGGGAACTTCATCGGGATCGCCCAGCCTTGGCAGCGTATACCAGGGATTGGCGTAGTAGTAGTTTCTCCAGTTGCTCACTTTACGGAGAGCGGCTCCGGCATGAAACCGATCCGGTTTGTCAGTAAGAGTGTAGAGGGCCATAAATCCGCCGTAGCTTCCGCCATAAATTCCAACCCTGTTCAGGTCGAGTGCGCCGCCCGTCTCTTCCTGGAGCCAGTCGAGCCCGTCAACAATATCGATCGTTTCGTATTTACCCATCCAGTTGGTTACATCTTCACGGAATTTTCGCCCGTAACCGGTGCTGTGCCTGAAATCAACTTCTACCACAATGTAGTCGTGATAGGTGAGAAACTGGTGGAACATATATTCACGCCAGTAATTGTTCGACCAGCCTTTATAGACGTTCTGCAGCGAACCGGCGCCGTGAGCAAAAACCACGACCGGGTAGGTGTTATTAGGGTCATAACCTTCAGGATAGAGAACAGACATGGAGAGATCTGTTTCGCCATCGCGACCAGTAAACCGGATATAATCTTCTTTCTGCCACTCAAATTGTGCAAACTGATCGCTGACCGATTCTGTGAGCTGAGTTTCTCCGTCTGGATTTTCCATGTCGATCATATACAGATCGTACGGCTCATTGAAGTAGGTTTTGGCATAAACAAGAGTGGTTCGGTCCGGACTCAGAGAAAACTGGTAGCGGTAGGCTTCCCGGGTTGTGATCTGTTCTGATGTCCCATCTTCAATATTGTAGATGAACAGGTGGCGTTCACCGTAATCCGCCTCGTTGTTTGCCAGTAAAATTCGCTGATCATCCAGCCATCCTGCCCATGTAACTTCATATTCACCTTCGGTATGCTGAACTACGTTTCCGCTTCTCAGATCGGCAATATAAATGTGATTCCAGCCGCTCTGCTCGGACAGGAACATCAGTTTTTCGCTAGACGGCGCAAACTCCATCGAGCGGCCGTGAAGCCACCCTTCTGTTGAATCAGTGAACAGCAGGGAAGCGGTGGTGTCGCTGCTGTGGGTGTCGAAAATTTTGATCTCCCGCTCTTTAAGCGCAGCGTCGGCATGGTCAATGGCAATAAATCGTCCGGAAAAAGAGGCGCCGGTTGATGAGCGATGCACACCATTCTGAAGCGTCGTTTTTTCGCCGGTGGTCAGGTCGGCTCTCATTACGGTTACCGCCGGAATGCCGCGCGTTGATGCGCCGGGAGTTACGAACTCATCAGCGTATGTCGGGAAATAGATCGTGCGCGCATCAGAGTAGTCGGTCTGGCTGAGAATCAACGCGTTGTTTCCTGCCCAGCCGCTCAGTGAGTAGTTGGACTCATCTTCACTTTTGCTTGTTACCTGTACCAGGTTGGGCCTTGCTATACTGGTAACCCACACGTCGCCCCCTTTACCGAATGCAATTCTGCGGCTGTTGGGCGACCAGTTAATGCTGTAAACAGAACCGTCTGACGAAAAGAGCTGACGTTCTCCTGATCCATCGGCATTTTTCAGGTAGAGATCACCATCTTTTACGTATGCCACCAATCGATTATTCGGAGAGTGAAAGACTCGGTTCACATCTTCAGCAGCTTCTGAACTGAAATCTGTAAGATCCATGCTGTATAGGCCGGTGTCGAAATAGGCAGAGTCGTTCCATGAAAAGTGGATCGTCTGCTGATCGGCTGAAAATGAGTGGAGCGAAGGGCGGATACCGGGGATGACCGGTTCCAGGAAGATATTTTGAAGAGTTAGCCGTTCAGGCGTTTCTGACTGTGCATGGCTCAATTCTGCAAAAGGAAACGCGATCATCAATGTAGCAAGGAGTAGCAGGCTTCGAAACATAGAAAATGGGTAAGTTTATGGGGTAGCTATGGTACACGGATTTGTGTAATGCAATAACAATAGATATAGCCTGTATTATTCACAAATATTAGTTGATTTGTTTTATCACTTT
>CAZKIZ010000408.1:0-3094 GCA_964552935.1 uncultured Rhodohalobacter sp.
TGATAACCTGGCGTTGACGCGCATCGATCGAGCGGCGAAGAATCTCAACGTGGCGTATATCCCGCTTTGGAATATTTTGATTCTGGGAGATCTGATCCTTGAGTTTGTTGCTGTCTGCGGCTACTTCCGGCAGAACACGAAGCTGGAGCTCTTTTTGCATAGGAAAAATCTGGAATTTGTTTAGTCAGATAAACTACAGGTTTTCCCGAAGAGACTCATCAAAAGATTGAATTGTGTTATGGGCCGCATTAGAATCAGGGAAGAATATGTAACAAACAGCTATTCGTTTACTCTTTTTAATGAATTAGCTATCAAAAATCACACCTTCCCAAAACGTTGTAATCAATTCCGGTAATACTATTATGTAAAATGGTATCGGGTTTTATATTCTCGCTGAGCAGGGCTGAAAACCCGGCTTATGATATTAAAACATTAGCGGGACTCACCGATTAAATCAGCGTGCCTCCGCGAGATAAAAGGGATTGATATATAACGCTGCTTTTTTAAATCACGCAGAGTTCGCCGATTATTCCGCTGATTTTCGCAGATAAAATTGCACCAACTCATCTTTGTATCAGCATAACTTTGCCACAGACAATACATGAGGTCTTAATCATGAGTGGTTTAATTCCCGGCCCATCTGGGTCGGAAAAGCTGGGGGATGACTTTCTAAGTTTCGTTGTCCCGAACTTGGTTCTGAAACATAACTGATCATCCCCCATTGCCCCCTTCTAAGGGGGACACTCCAGAATAAACTTCATATCGATCAAAAGTTTGGGAAACAATAACCGATACCCGACAACCGATCTACCCTCTCGGAAGAATCACTTCGAAGGTTGTTCCTTTTCCGATTTCGGATTCAATGCTGAGTTCCCCGTTCAACTTTTCCGTAAGGTGGCGCACCAGTGAGAGTCCAAAGCCGTAACCGCGTTCACCGGATGTTCCATTTGTGGATTCAGACTCACCTTTTTGGATCAATTCCAGCTGCTCTTTGTCCATACCGGTACCGTTGTCTTTCACAAGAATGTGGAGTGTATTGCTCTCTTTTCCTTTTTGAAGCAAAATAGAAACGTCAACCCTGCCCTTTTCCGGGGTAAACTTAATTGCATTGGATATCAGGTTACCGGTAATCTGAATCAGTTTATTTTTCAGGAATGGTACATCTACATTCTTGTCAGATATGTTTACCTGGAATTCCACACCTTTCGTTTTTGCCTGCGGCAGATAGAGCTGCTCCAGCTTTTGCTTGAATGTCCTGAGGTTAAACTCATTTTGTGCCGGAAGATTTTGATCCGATTCTCCCAGGATCTCCTCGGCAAGCTCAAGAATTGAATTTCCTCCTTTTTTGATCAGATCCATCAGCTCCAGGATTTCATCAATCTTGTTCTCTTTTCCCTTCTCCTTAATCAGCTCGGATAAACCAATGATTCCGCCCAGCGGCCCTCGAATATCGTGACTGACCTTTCGCTGAGTCTGCGTGAGTTTATCAATTTTATCCTGAAGGTCATGAACCTGTTTTGTGCTTTCGAGCCTGCTAACAATCTCGTTCGCAATGATATTGAGCAGCTTAATTTTTTCGGGAGTGAGATCTTTTTTCTCTGTGTCGATCACGCAAAGAGCACCGATGTTATTTCCTTTCTCCGTTTTCAAAGGTATTCCAAAATAGTATCTCAGTTTGGGATCACCCTTTACATAAAATTTATCCTTAATCCTGTCGTCTTTACTCAGATCTTTGATCTCCAGCTGATCACCATTCAGAATTGTATACTGGCATACTGAATCTTCGCGAGGCATGGAGTCGATATCGAGCCCTTCCTTAGACACGGTCCACTGCGTATAGCTGTCTATAATATTTACAAGTGAGATGTCGGTGCCGGCTACACGGGCGGCGAGTTTACTGAGGTCCTTGAAATGGTCGTTCAGAGAAGAGTAGTCAAGGTCGAGTTCGGACAGTTCAAGAATACGGTCAAACTCGTTTTTCAATGGATCTGAGTTCATAAGAAAATAGGGATGGTTTTTGAGGATAGAGCAAGCTTACATCGGTTATCGGCATTAAATGTCAAATGCTTAACCCGGATTAGTCAAGAAGATAGGTGCGACTCAATAATAAAGCAGTAAACATAGAGCACGCATAGAAAATGGATAGCAGCCCGGAATTGGAGACGCAGGATTCGCGGCATTCAAAAAATGAGCTTGGTGAAAAATTCGGGACAGCCTTTATAATTCAGAGCAAACTCTTTCCTGTGCACGAATACCGCGATCTGTCAGCTCCAGTGTCCCGGTGTTGCAGCCTGATGATGTAAGAGCTTCTCTTCTTATTTCTTAGCTTTCACATCAACATCATCTAACTGCTCAAGAGATAGCCCCTCAATCAGCGCGTCGTAGTCGGTCAGATCTTTTGGCAGTATGATCTGGTTCTCGTCTTTTGCGAGTCCGTCCAGCACGCCAAGGTACTTCTGTTTAAGCTGAAGCCGCATGGCATCCTTTCCTTTTGGCTGAGAAATAGCGTCGGCTATCTGTTCGATAGAGACAGCAGTAGCCTCGGCAATCGCCTCAATTTCCTGGGCCCACCCTTCTGCTTCGTTAATTCGTCGCTGCATCTCCGCTTCCGAAATGTTTACCATCTCTGCCCGCCGTCCCTGCGCGTCGTTCACATTTGAATCGCGAACCCCTTCCGATTTGGCAATCACGGCCCTTCGCTCCCGTTCAGCGGTCATCTGCCGCTCCATCGCTTTTTGAACCGTGCGCGGAGTATTAATATTTTTGATCTCGTACCGGTGAACCCGAATTCCCCATACGCGCTCAACATCACCAAGCACTTCCACTACTTTTTTGCTCATCTTGGCACGTTCTTCAAACGTTTCGTCAAGATCGAGAAGCCCGATAACGGAGCGGGTTGTGGTTTGAGCAAGCTGAACTGCAGCGTACCGGTAGTCGGTAATGCCGTAACTGGCATTTACGGGATCCACAACGCTGAGGTAGAGAACACCATCTACCTCCACCTTTACGTTGTCTTTGGTGAAACACTCCTGCGGCTCCACTTCAATCGTCTCTTCACGAAGGTCCTGCTTGTAGACAACCTTATCTACAAAAG
>CAZKIZ010000409.1:0-3073 GCA_964552935.1 uncultured Rhodohalobacter sp.
TAGAGGCGGCATTGAGCTTGCAATGAACCATCACAACTAGGTGTTGGGCTTAGAGGATTAGTGATCTGGTTAATTAAAGAATTAGTGATTATCAGGAAGTTTTAAAGCTGGGGTATTTATAAAATATAATTTCACTCTTCGGTTATACACAATAACCAATTCCCTAATTTTCTACTACCTAATTCCCTAATCCCCTAATCATCTAATTCCCTAACTACCAACAGCATCTACACTGAATTAATATTTTGGAACTATGGACATTTTTAAACTCATATTTGAGCACGATCTCAGGCTTGATCGGCTGAAAGAGCGTCATACAGATCGGAAAACGCAGGATGTCTCTTCCAGCCTCGACGATTTTTTAAAACCCGACCTTACCTATTCCAAGTTTTATTTTACAGGAACCCGGTTAGACCGGCAGCATTTTGGGATCAACAGGCTCGACCGGTTTGATGAAGTAATCGAAACACTCAGCACGGTGTTTGCTGACTATCATATACACACCATTGATGGAGAAACATCGTTCACGGAAGCTGTAAACCGCTGCGAAATAGGGGCGCCGATAATCCTATCAGAGAACAGCACAGTTTCCTGGGATCTCAAAAGACTTACTATCGATTCCAACAGCAATGCGGGCCATAAAAAAGAGTCGATCGCTGAGCTTTTGAAAACAGACGATCTGCTGCTCTACAAAGAGAATGCACATGACGGGTTTGATCTGCACCTCTTTTCGAAAAACAATATCTATCGCGATATGTTCTATCCGCTGAAGGCGCTTGTTGACAGCCAATTCCGATTTTTCAGCATTAACGGGAAACGGGTCCGGTCGGAACGGAAGTTCTATTTTGAAACCTGGACTCTTGAACGGCCTCCCCACGGTGCAGAAGAGGTATTTAAGGAGACGGTTCTTTAGCCTGGATTATTCACTGCGTGGGAATCTCATCGCTCAGTGTACAGTGTGTGACGTTATGTTGAATAAATGTAATCTTTGTTTGGATGTATCCCACTGATAAACATAGTGATAAAACTAACCTGCAATTTTTTGTGAATAATACAGGTTTGACTTCAGACCGCTTTAGAAAGTATAATCAGCCGGGGTGATTGGCCCTCATCAAATGGCTCTCCGCTGTAATTGCCCCATATATCCACCGGTTCAAATCCGGATTCTTTCAGACTATTCTGAAACCATTTCTTGTCAAAAAGCTGTACCCTTTCTGTGTACTCCCGGGGCTTATCGAGCGGACGCCCCTCAAATTCTATTTTTTTGTATACGAATCCATCTTCGATATGCCGGCTGATGTTGTAAAGAATACCGTTTTTACTGCCGCTTTCATTCGGAACTAATTCGCGCTCTACTTTCTTTGCGTTCATAAAGTCGATCAGAAAAAGGCCGTTCAGCGTTAACATTGTTCGTATGCTTTTTAAAACCTGCACGTTTTGATCATCATCAAGAAAATAGCCAAACGTCGTAAAGAGGTTTACGGCTGCATCAAATGTTTCAGGCAGGGGCGTTCTCATATCGTTTACGACAAATTGAATCTGCTGCAGACCGCGATCCTTCGCAATGGCTTTAGCCTTTTTAATGGCCGTTGGTGAGAGGTCGAACCCGGTAACGTTGTACCCCCGTTCAGCCAGCGATATAGAGTGGCGGCCTCTCCCGCAACCTACGTCTACCAGCCGCGGGTAGTGTACTTTTGGAATTTGCTTTTCAATGAAGGCAGCAAGCTTCTTAGCCTCCTCTTCGTTTCGATAGGCGTAAAGCAGTTCATATAAAGGGCTGTCAAACCATTCTTCAAACCAACTCATTCTATTTATTTTAGTTTTGGTATTAGCTCTGTATAGGTTCTTAGAAGTGTTGAGCTTTTACTATCTTTGGCTCAACTATATAAAATTTCTGAAGATGACATTTACGCAGAAGCTACAAAGGGCTGTGAAGTCTTCCAACTCTGTTTTGAGTGTGGGGCTCGATCCAGATCCGGCTAAAATTCCCGGCCCCTTAAAAGAACAATTTCCGGACAGGCACGATCTTGTGTTTGAATTTTGCAGAAGAGTGATTGAAGTGACCAAGATGGATGCGGTTGCGTATAAACCGAACCTTGCGTTCTTCGAAGCTCTTGGTGCCGGCGGCTGGAGAGTGCTTGAATCGATAATGGAGCTGATTCCGTCGGCAAAGATTACCATTGCCGATGCGAAAAGAGGCGATGTCGGGACCACTGCAGAGAAATATAAGCAGGCTTTCTTTGATGAGCTGCACGCTGATTCAGTTACCCTTAATCCCCTTATGGGTTTGGAAACACTTGAACCTTTTTTACAGGATGAATCAAAAGCAGTTTTTGTTCTTACAGTTACATCGAACAAAGGGGCCGCGGAGCTGCTTCGCCTGCCAATTATGGGGCGATCATCGGTCGGTGAGTATATTGCCGAGCATCTTGCTTCGAAACAGGCGTTTTCATCAACCCATATCGGGATGGTGGTAGGCGCAACGCAGCCGGATGCCGCAGAACAGGTTCTGCGTGTGAATCGCGATGCCCACCTGCTGATGCCGGGAATTGGTGCCCAGGGAGGCAGTGTGGATCACATTCAACAGCTGCTTGGAAATCATAACGGTATCCCGATTATCAACTCCTCCCGATCCATCATCTATGCCGGGGGCGACGAGGAGAACTGGGAAGAGCTGGTTCAGAAAAAAGCGGCCGAAACGCGTCAATCATTAATTGAAATCACGAAAAAGTATACAGATTAAATGAAGAAAACCGTCATTATGTACACGGATGGTGCCTGCAGCGGAAATCCCGGTCCGGGCGGATGGGGTGCGCTGCTAATCTGGAACGACACAGAAAAAGAGCTGTCGGGCGGAGCACCGGACTCCACCAATAACCGAATGGAGATGCAGGCTGTTATTGAAGGGCTGCGAGCACTGAAAGAGCCGTGCCATGTAAAAATTCACAGCGACAGCGCCCTCATTATCAACGCTTTTAAACAGAGATGGATAGAAAACTGGCAAAAGCGCGGCTGGAAAAAGGCGGATAAGAAGCCGGTTGAGAATCGTGATTTATGGGAGGAGATGCTGAAG
>CAZKIZ010000410.1:0-3071 GCA_964552935.1 uncultured Rhodohalobacter sp.
CCGATCAGACATGGTATTTTTGAGAACGCCTTTCACATTTAGATTACGATCAACAAATGCCTGAAGCTGTTGAGCGCGAATTCCGGCACGAAAAATACCATGTCTCAGTCCCTTTTATCTACTCGTCAGCCCGCGAATGCAGCGTGCAGACGAGGTTCCGGTGCCCGATCAGACATGGTATTTTTGAGAACGCCTTTCACATTTAGATTACGATCAACAGATACCTGTAACAGTTGAGCGTGAATTCATGCACGAAAAATACCATGTCTCATTCACCCGCTCACTCCATCACCGGATTACACGGAAATTCGCCCTGTCCGCCGGATTGCGGTTTTACAAATACGGCGGCCGTTAATGGGGGTACGGTAATCAGTCCGTTGATCGCGGAAGCTGACCGAACCACGTCATCCACACCATTTTGCTGTACCGGGTGAAGCTCCAAACCCTCCATTCCGGAATCAAACTGTTTGGGCCTGAGATCTGAATTGAACAGCACAAGAATTCCGTCATGATTCTCATCCAGCGAGGGGCCGGCGCACTGTCCATCCGATATCGTCATCGCAATCAGGCCGGGATCCTGAGCAGATCCGGTATTGTGAAATCCTACGCGACGATGAATCTCATCCGCGCTCTGGATACGAAAGAGGGGAGAGCTGTATCGGATTTCCAGCTGTTCGATAAACTGCATGTGAGCCTGATCCATATGCTCTTTTTCAACGCTGATGTTGGGGTTGGTCATAAACTCTTTGTGATCTTCCCACCGGTCGGCATTATCCCACTCCGGAGGCAGGCCGGTCGCCCATTTGTGGGTTTCCATGGTGTAATCAACGGCGTTATACCAGTCGCCGGATACATAGCTGTTGCGATCCATCGATTTTGAACGCAGCAGATCGGTGCCCAGCTGGTAAAACGGGATGCCCTGACCGAAGTTCAGAAATGCATTGCTGAGCATGTGAATCCGCACGCGCTCATCCATGCCGAGATCGAACGGGAGTTTCGCCTGGGTGTTATCCCACAAGGTTTCGTTGTCGTGCTTGTCGATATAGTTCACCGACTCCTGCGGATTGAGTGCATAGCCGATCATCTCGTTGCCGCCATCCACGCGTTCATCATTCCGGTTATGGTAGGGATAGGTTGATAAATTTCCGGTCATGCCAACGCGGATACGGTCGGCGTGACTGAACAGCGTCTGTTTTTCATCTTCCAGATCACCGGTCACATCTTCATTGGGGAAAAGGTAACGGCCGGTAGCAAATCCCTGGTCGCGGCCCGAGCCGGCAAAAAATCCGCCCCGAATCGCATCGCGTATCCGGTCATTGAAATTGCCGATCCCGGTGCCGCCCATCATAAACTGAGTTGCCTGGTCGAAGATGCGGTTGTCAGCTACTTCGCCAAAATTCCATCCTTCACCGTAAATGTAAATTTTGCTGCCGTCCACTCCGTGTTCTTCGGGCGTGAGCTCTGCGAGGGCATCGAGCAGGTTCTCCATCACATATTTGGGATGGTGTCCCATCAGGTCGAACCGAAACGAGTCGATTTTGTAATGCTTCGCCCAGAAGATTACTGAATCGAGAATCAGGCGCTCCATCATCGCAAATTCAGCGGCGGTATTGGGGCAGCAGGTGGATTGCTCCACATCTCCGGTATCGGGATTGAGCCGCTGGTAGTAGCCCGGCACTACTTTATCGAGCACAGAGTAGCGGGAGTCACCCGTGGCGTGGGTGTGATTGTAGACTACATCCACCACGAGATTCAGGCCTATTTCGTAGAGGCTCTTCACCATCTCGCGGGTCTCCAAGATCCGCTGAGTTCCATCGGGATCAGTTGAATAACTCCCTTGTGGCACGTTAAAATGATAGGGATCGTACCCCCAGTTGAACCCGTCGTGACGTGAAAAATTGACGGACGTTTCGCCTCGTTCGGCGTAGGTTCGCTGGATCTCTTTGGTGATGGGATCGTCATCGGCCATCTGTTCAAACACTTCCCAGATGGGTGTATCACCATATTTGTCACAGTTCTCCTGCAGTCCCTCAACTTCTACAATTTCGCAGATTCTGCTGTAGGGATCATCCAGATCGACCCGCAGCTCGCGGCTTTCATAAATGGATGCAATGTCGTTGATCGGCAGCAGGTGGAGGTGGGTCAGCCCGGCATCGGAAAGGCGCTGCAGATGAGCCATTCCGTCTGACAAATCACGCCCGTTCACTCCATTGTGAGAAAACGCCATATAGGTGCCGCGATGCTCCTCCGGCACGGTTTGATCGATGACGCTGAAATCCCTCATATGTGCTTCGTAGAGTGTTATATCAGCGTGATCCGGCAATGTTTTGACCAGGTTATCCCATCCTTCCGGTTTGAGATCATTGCCGGTCACATCCACAAACTTGCTATATTGGCTATCGGTAGCCAGGCTGACCGAGTAGGGGTCGGTAACCTTGAAATTGTGAATCTCACCCGTTTCGTGATGGTAAACCTGCACATCAAACCGATAGAACATTCGGTCCCAGCCGGCCGGCCCATCAAACCGCCAGACGCCATCTTCAGGAGCTTCATTTGCAGGATTGATCTCTTCCGCCAGGTTTTTCTCTTCATCATACAACCGCAGCGTTACCGATTGCGCGGTGGGGGCCCAGAGGTTCAGGCTGATGGAGTCATCGCTATACACCGGGCCGAGGTCACCATCATAGATGTACAGATCATCAATTACGCCGTGAGTCTGCACTTTTGTGGCTTTTATGGGCCGGCCCACGTCATCTTTGGCCACCGCCACAAGCTGACCTTTCAGCGCATTGTGGATTTGATCGCGATCTACAGAGAGTGAAAAGACAGGGCGGTGGGAGATGTGGCGAAATTTGTCGGCCAGGTCATTCGTCAGTTCGGAACCCGGTGTCAGTACAATCGATTCGCCCCGGCTCACGCCCGATTCCGTAATCTCAATACCGGCATCACGGCTGTAGTAGAGTTCGAAAAACTCAGCTTCACTGCCGGCGTCCCAAATCAGGCGATCGGACGAAACCCAGTGTGCTGATGCACCATCAATGGAAAGTTCCGCAGGTTCAGATGGATCGGTC
>CAZKIZ010000411.1:0-1288 GCA_964552935.1 uncultured Rhodohalobacter sp.
CGAAAGAAGAGGCCCGCGCGCTTGAAATATTTCTGAATAAGCATGAGCTGCCGTACAGAGAACTTGGATCCGTGGGAGGAAAAAACCTAATCATTGATGAGTATATTGACCGTCCGGTAAAAGATCTGGAACAGGCATACGAATCAGTACTTCCCGCTGCGATGGCAAGGTGATAGTCGTTGAACTGTGTAATCGTCGGGCTACGTAGCACAGGTCGCCGACCTGTGAGGCTTATAATTTTGTTGAAGAACAGAAACAGGATTTAGGTCCAGTGGATGCCATAATAGAGTGCTAAGATCTGACTCATACATGGTATGTCTGTTCAATTGATAAGAAGAGATCTATAACGTTGTTCATTACGGTCTAGAGCTTCGTTTGGTGTGAAACAGACATACCATGTATCGAGGCCCGGTACGCAGGTCGGCGACCTGCGCTACTTGCTCCCTGAATCAGATCTAAATGAACGATTTTAAGAGAGCATCCCTTTCATAATCAGAAATCACAAACAGAAAATTATTGACTAAAATTATGGAAGACCAGGTAGTATTAATTGTTGGCGGATCGGGCGGAATTGGACAGGCATCTGCGGAACTTTTTGCGAAGGCAGGAGCTAAAGTTGTATTGGCGGCGAGAGACCGATCCAAAGCAGATGAAAAAGCGAAAGAGATTAACGATTCGGGCGGTGAAGCGTACGTGATAGAAGTGGACGTGACCGATTTGGCATCTGTCTCCGCAATGGCGCGGGAAGTGAACGACGATCTGGGTCAGATAGATGTACTAGTCAACGCATTTGGCCTCGGCGTGATCCAGCCGATTCTGGATATTAAACCGGAACATGCCAAAGAGGTGATTGATGTGAACGTCTACGGTACCTTTTTGGTCACGCAGGCCGTGATGCGGTACATGGCGACCAATAAGAAAGGAAGGATCATTATGTTTCCCGGAATTCTTGGAAAGTCCGTAATGCGCAATACGTCCGTCTATTCAGCTTCAAAATATGCGGTCACCGGCTTCACTAAAGCCCTGGTTGAAGAGCAGCGTCGGGGCGATGTAAAATTTTCTCTTCTCTATCTCGGCGGTGTGGACACCGATTTCTGGGAAAATCCCAACGTAGATATGCGTGTGCAGAAAGATAAAATGCTCACCACTCAGGAAGTAGCAAAAGCCGTCTATTACGCAGCATCACAGCCGGCACAGTCTGTATTGAATGAGATTGTAATTCAGCCTGAATCACATCAGATGGTGTAAATCTGTCCCGGTTGACGGTTGTATTTACCGTCTGTCGGGT
>CAZKIZ010000411.1:1388-3068 GCA_964552935.1 uncultured Rhodohalobacter sp.
AGGTTAAGGTTCGTTGGTTTGATTAAGGAGATCCCTCTGAATTGAGTTCAAGCCAGATCTACTCGTCAGCCCGCAGAAGCAGCGTGCAGACGAGGCCCCGGCTGACGGTTGTATTTACCGTCTGTCGGGTAGGTTAAGGTTCGTTGGTTTGATTAAGGAGATCCCTCTGAATTGAGTTCAAGCCACATCTACTCGTCAGCCCGCAGAAGCAACGTGCAGACGAGGCATCACCCCGCAACCGGACACTTTCCAAGCGCGGTTTTGAAGCTTTTGCGCAGGATATCTACTCCCTCATCAAGCTGCTCTTTTTGGATGGTTAGCGGCGGCCTGAATCGGATGGTTTTCGTTCCGCATCCAAGAATCATCAAGCCGTTGTGGAGTGACTGTTTAATTACGGCATCCCTGGAATGGGTGTCGGGCAGATCGATCGCACAGAACAATCCTTTGCCCCGCGGATTACTCAGGTATTCGGATTCATCCGCCCAATCAGTTATGAGAGACTGTAGATGCTGACCGGTATCTGCGGCGTGATCAACCAGATTGTCCTCTTCAATCACCTCCAGGATTCGATCAAAACGAACCATATCCACAAGGTTGCCGCCCCACGTGGAGTTGATTCGGGAAGATACGTGGAAACAGTTGGTATCAATGTCATCAACCCGGTCGGTGGCCAGAATTCCGCATACCTGCGCTTTCTTGCCAAATGCCAAAATATCCGGAACCACGTAGTGTTCATGTGCCCAGAACTTGCCGGTTAAACCAACTCCTGTCTGAACTTCATCAAAAACCAGCAGGACGTCATATTCATCTGCGAGATCCCTGAGTCCCTGGTGAAACTCTTTCCTGAAATGATTGTCACCCCCTTCGCCCTGTATGGGTTCCAGCAGAATACAAGCAATATCATCTTTATACATTTCGAGGTATTGACGGGCCTGGGCAAGCGCAAGCTCTTCTTCGCTGATTACCTGTTTTAGATTTTCAGAATTCAGCGGGTGATGGACTGCAGGATTGTGAATCCGGGGCCAGTCGAATTTTGGGAAGTACTTCGTTTTTTTGGGGTCGGTGTTGGTCAGTGATAGTGTGTAGCCGCTGCGTCCGTGGAAAGCTTTATCGAGATGGAGAACTTTGTGGCCTTTCTCTTGCCGGTACCCCTTTTCAAAGTTTTTCTGAACTTTCCAGTCAAAAGCGACCTTCAGCGCATTTTCAACCGCGAGAGCACCTCCTGAAACAAAAAATGTGTAGGGCATGTAGTCCGGCATTCCAACCCTTGCAAAGGTCTCTACGAAATGTGCCAGCTCTTCCGTATATACGTCTGAATTAGAGGGTTTGTTGATGGCGGTTTTACCAAGATGCTGAACAAAATCGGGATCACCGGCCAGCCTGTCGTGATTCATTCCCAGCGGATTTGAGGCAAAGAATGTGAAAAAGTCGAGATAATCTCTCCCGGTTGTTGAATCGTGCAGGTAAGCGCCCTTGCTTTTTTCAAGGTCAAGAACGATTTCATAACCGTCAGCAAGAATATGTTTTTGCAGAGTTGGGCGAACGTCTTTAGGTGATATCACTTGTATTTAGCTCCTTGGATTTTTTTACTATAAAATTGTTTCTATCCATCATGATAACAAAGAGAGATGACAAAAAACAAACGTCTTGAAAATTAGAGGTGAAATGGTACCGATTCCA
>CAZKIZ010000412.1:0-3058 GCA_964552935.1 uncultured Rhodohalobacter sp.
GGTTAATTTTTTTGATAGCTAAACTTCAAATAAGCAATTTTCAAATAACAAGCCAAAAATTTCATGGTCTTCTCTGAACAACGAGCCCATCAGCCCGGAGAAGTTGGCAATATGCAGTTGACAGTTGGCAAGGTAGCGCGTGGCTCCCGCCTCGCGTATCATGTTCCTGACACAGAATTGCTATAAGAGGCATAGTTTGCAGTTAGGTGTGCAAATTCCAAAAAGCAATACTCAAATTTCAAACATCCTTTGTGAACAACGAGCCCATCACCCCGGGGAAGTTGGCAATGCTTCGGAGAAGCAAATTCCAATTAACAAGCCACAAATTTCAAACATCCTTTCTGAATAACGAATCCAACATTCAGGGATTGACAAAATCTCACGTCTCACATCTCAAATCTATCATCTATCATCTATCATCTAATAGGTATACCTCAAATTCCGTGTGTAGTACAATCAGATGAGCCTCTAACCAAACCTATACGCCATGGAATACCGACACAGAAAAACATTTCGTCAGCCAACGTTAGCAACTTTTACAATCGGCGCACTTCTGCTGCTGTGCCTGCCGCTGCTTCTTGCATCCTGCACCGACAAGCAGGTGCAAACCATCACCTGGACCGAGTTTGAACCGGTTTATATGTCCCATGATGATTTTATCAATTCTGTTGCACTTGAAGAGTCGCGCGACCTAAAGGAGCCGGGAAAGATCTACTTTTACGACGGCCACCTCTTTGTAAACGAGGTGAACGAGGGTGTACATATTATCGATAACCGGGATCCATCAAACCCGCAGAATATTGGCTTCATAAACATTCCGGCCAACAAGGATATCGCGGTGAACGGTGATCTTCTGTACGCCGATTCGCAGAAAGATCTGCTGGTGTTTGACATCAGTAATCTCTCTTCTCCTGAACTCATTGAACGGATTGAGGATGTCTTTAACATGTCGGCACAGAGAGCGCCGGGCTTTACTTCACAATCTGTCGACAACTCACGCGGACTGGTTGTAGACTGGAAAGAGGTGACGCGCGAAGAAATCTGCGAAAACGACTGTCGCTCACATCCGAGATGGGGAGTGCGTTGGGGGGCAGAAGGAGTGTTCACAGCATCTGATGGTGCCGGCACTCGATCGGGAGACTCGGGCGGCGTGGGCGGTTCAATGGCCCGCTTTGCCATCACGGGCGACCATCTCTACGCCGTGGATCATCGCGACCTTGTAACCTTCAATATCGCGGCAGGCTCCACATCAAAAGTCGATCATCAAAGCGTAGGCTGGAATATTGAAACAATTTTCCCCTATCGCGAAAATCTCTTTATCGGGTCCGCGAACGCCATGTATATCTATGAGCTGGCCAATCCCGCAAAACCGCAGCAGCTCTCGGTCTACTGGCACGCCACCGCCTGCGATCCCGTAGTGGTTGAAGGAGATTACGCCTTCGTAACCCTCAGGAAGAGCCCCGCCTGCCCGATGGGTGTCAACCAGCTGGATGTTGTGGACGTGGCAGATCTGACTAATCCTATTCAGGTAAAATCGTACCCGATGATCAACCCCCATGGACTGGGTATTGATGATGGAAACCTCTTTATCAGCGAAGGTGACCACGGGCTCAAAATTCTGGACGCCAGCGATCCGCATAACGTCAAGCTGCTGCGTCACATCACCGACATCAAAACCTTTGATGTGATTCCGTTCAACGGTGTGCTGATGGTGACCGGTGAGAGCGGAATTCTGCAGTACGACTACAGCGATATCAACGACCTGAAGCTGCTGAGCACCATTCACGTGCATAAAGATATGCCCTGACCTGTGGTAGATATTGACTGAATGGTAAATTAGGTGATTGGTTATCAGGGAATTCTATGAGTTGGAACCAAAATTTTGAAGGCCTGACAACCAATTTATCGGTATCGATTTACTCCGATATAGAATCGGCAGACACATCCACTAAACTACACATTACAAGGTTCCACTAACCGCACAAAATTATGGCCAAAAACCTAACATTTTTGCTGCTCTGCTTTACTCCAGCCCTGCTCTGCGCGCAGGAGACGCAGTCTGGTGATATTCAACTGCTGGAAGTGCCCAACGCTGAGACTGCCGTAGATTCGATCTCTGATACAGCAGAGCCGGGCATCATTCAGAACGAATCGCGCTATCTCTTCATGGCCGGAGTGGACCTTCTTGCCGGCGGCGACTACTCCTCCACTTCACCCCGGTTCTACATGGTACACGGCCATCGATTCACACCGCAGCTATCGGCGGGTTTTGGCATCGGCTACACGCCATACAACGACCCATTCTCTTTGATTCCGTTTTTCATCGACCTGAACTACCGCTTCTCCGAACAGAGCACGTCCGCCTTTTTAAACCTGAAAGCCGGCTATAACTTTACGACCCGTGTTGATGATGATATGCTGCTTAATGACCATGAAGGCGGGCTGCTTTTTAATCCTGCCGTTGGCGTTGAATTCAGTCTCGGACGCAGCGCCGGTTTCCTGCTCAGCGCCGGGTACAACATCGACAACTCCTCTTACCAGTACGAATCCTGGGGAAACCGAACCGTAGTTAACCGCCTCTCTTTCCGCAGACTCTCGCTTGGCGCCGGAGTCGCGTTTTGAGCGTCTGGGGGAAAAGGCAAAAGTGAAAGGTGAAAAGCGTAGACCTGGCAGCACCTACTGGATCTGCCAGCGTCGGTTGCAGGTTTACGTAGCGCGTGGCTCCTACCTTGCGGATCAAGGTTTACGGTTCCTGTCAGTGTCTGGGGGAAAGGTGAAAAGGCAAAAGTGAAAAGACCTGTCAGCAATACGGTGCTTTTCCGTTTTCTGACAGCGTCGGTTCATGGCTATAGTGGAACTGTGGAGTATCGCGCCCTGCGCGATGTTGAACTGTTGAATTGTTGGGATCAATTTAAAGATTACAGGAATAGACAAAAAAAATTCCCCGTTACAACGTCATCTGAACCCACCTCTGCGCAGTCGCTGATGTGCCTTCGGCACACGTTTTATGCACTGTCTCCTCCCCAGAGGAGAGGTTTTTCTACAGGCCCCAATTACC
>CAZKIZ010000413.1:0-3051 GCA_964552935.1 uncultured Rhodohalobacter sp.
GATATACAGAGCAGGACATTTATTTTCTTATCTTAGCCGTATGCGAATCAACCGGCTGAAACTGCGCAACTTTAGAAATCATATTGATACGGAGATTGAATTTTCACCCCACCTGAACCTGATTACCGGGCCAAACGGGGCGGGAAAGACAAACGTAATCGACGCGATTCACTATCTCTGCATGAGCCGCAGTTTTGTGGCCTCCAGCGATCAGTATGTGGCAAACCACGAAGAGAAGTACTTTATGATTGATGGCGATTTTGAAGGTGAGATTCGCCAGTCGTTCAAAGTATCCTGCAGCTATTCGCGAGGCGAAGGGAAAAAAATATTTGTGAATGACAGCCCGCTCTCCCGCCTTTCAGACCTGATCGGGATGGTGCCCGTGGTGGTGATGAGTCCGGAAGACTTAAAGCTGACGGCGGAGGGGCCGGCTGAACGGCGATCGTTTCTCGACAGCATGATCAGCCAGATTTCACCAAAATATCTGCGCGACCTGATTAAATTTCGCCACATCCGTAAGCAGAGAAACAAGCTGCTCCAGGAGTTCAGAGGGCCGCGCGATGTTCTGGAGAGTTACCTGGAGCCCTGGAACCTGCAGCTGACTGAAACCGGCGCAGAGCTGATTGCCAAACGGGCGGAGGTGCTGGATCGGTTTAAACGCTATCTTGAATTTCAGTACCGCACTATTTCAGAGCTTAAACTGAAACCCGACCTCAAATATCAAACCATTATGGAGGAGCCGGGCACGGCCGAATCGATCAAACAGGAGTATCGCTCACTGCTGGAGAAGAATATCGAGAAAGAGATGGACCGCGAGCAGACACTGATCGGTCCTCATCGTGATGAAGTTGTGTTTTACCTCGATGATATGGAACTTCGAAACTACGGATCGCAGGGTCAGCATCGCCTGTTCTCCATGGCACTGAAAATGGCGCAACTTTTTTATTATTCGGATCAGCTCGATGATCTTCCTATTATGTTACTGGATGATCTCTTTGGCAACCTCGATCAAAATAAAGTGAACATCATCATGGAAACACTGACGAAACACTCCGGGCAAACGTTTATAACATCTGCTGCGGAGAAACCTTTTTTAGAATCGCAGTTTAAAGATGAAGCCACGAACAGCTGGTTTAGAGTAGAAGACGGCAACATCACAAAAAAAGAGTAGATCGCCTATGTCATTTGGAAACAAACCACAATCGATGGATAAGCTTCTGAAGGATTTTATGAAGCGAATTCCTCATCGCACAAAACTGCAAAGAGGAATGGTACTTCATATCTGGCCGGAAGTTGTAGGCGATAAAATTGCGGCTGTTTCAAAAAACCTTCACTTTGAGGGAAGCCGCCTTGTTGTGGATGTTCAAAACAGCGCCTGGCGCCACGAAATTCATATGAGCCGTTTTTCAATTGCGAAACGACTGAATGATAAGGTGGGCAGCAAAATTGTAAAAGAAATTGTTGTGCGGGCACAATAAACAGATCATATTAAACCTCTATGGGTATTTTTAAATCGTTTAAGGAAAAAGTTTCGGACCTGTTTTCGGGCCGCTGGGGCATCGATGAGGATGATGACAGTAAATTCTTTTCGCGGCAAAAGGTTATTGGGTTTCTGTTTGCGCTTTTTCTTTCTCTGAGCCTCTGGATGATTGTAAATATGGGCCGCGACTACAACATCAGCATGATGATTCCGATTCAGATTGTAAACCTCCCCGATGATGTTGCCCTGAGCAGTGATGTACCCGACCATGCCGCCGTCAGCGTGAGCGGAGAGGGGTGGAGCCTCTTTAATCTCTATACAAATCCTCCGCAAATTACGCTGAGCGTTGAAAATCAGCAGGTAAATATGTTTGAACAGGTTCGCCAGCAGATCGGCTCTATCTCTGATGTATCCGTGATGCAGGTAGATCCCATGTTTCTCGAAATTGAAACCGAACAGCGTATCACGAAACGGGTACCGGTTGAGTCGGGTGTATCGCTATCTACAAGAGAACAGTATGGTATGATCGGTTCCCCCCGTTTTTCGCCCGATAGCGTTACTGTAACAGGGCCGGCTTCCAGGGTTGAACAGATCGAGTACTGGAGAACACGTGAATCGACTGTGCGGGAAGTGAATACCAATGTGGAAATGAATGTAGAGCTGGAAGATCCCGGACCCGGGCTGCGCGTTGAGCCGCTTCAGGTTCTGTTTGAGGCAACAGTTGCTGAATTTACTGAGGCGCAGGTGCGTATTCCCGTGCGGACGCGCGATCTGCCTTCAGGAGTTGCAATTACATTTTCACCCTCCTCCGTAGTAGTTCGCTACGACGTGCCAATTGAACAGTATAACGATGTGCAGAGCATGCGGCCGTTCATGGCGTATGTTGACTATGAGAGAATTGAAGCAGATACAACCGGCCTGATCAGGCCGCAGGTAGAGAAAGTTACCGATGAATTTGATGTGCGCCTGAGAAGCTTCCAGCCCACCCGGGTCTCTTACTTTAACATTCTACCGGATTGATTTTTTTATGAGATATGAGACGTGAGATATGAGTCATGAGATGTGAGACTCGAGATGTGAGATTTTCGAAGGTGTAGCGCATTGGGTAATGCGGAATAGCGAGATTACACTATTTCATAAGTGACAGATTACACTTCCACAGGGAGGTACTTTTTTGGAAAAGATTTAGAAGCTCTGCAAAATGTGTCACCTTCCTTGTGCCGTGTTTTAGCGCATTGGGTAATGCAGCAGAGCGGGGCCGGGGGATGGGTCCAACCAATAACGCAGCCTCGAAGCCTGAACATTATCAGGTAATCAAATTCTCTCCCATAGTAAGTACACGAAAGGCACCTTCCATTACGTAGCAGTAGCCATCGTCTTTTCAAACGGCTCAATCACATCATCCAGATCCCTGGTGTTGTCGTAGAAAGAGAGGATTTTCAGCAGCACTTCATCTACCAGTACGTCGGGACAGGAGGCGCCTGAGGTGAGCGCAATGTTCAAGCCCTCCTTTTCAACCGGAAGCCAGTTTTTGGTCTCCTTCATCTCCTTCTCCCACTGATCGAAGTGGA
>CAZKIZ010000414.1:0-3035 GCA_964552935.1 uncultured Rhodohalobacter sp.
AGCACCTACGTCCCTCTGTTAGACCAGTCATCTACCATCTCAGTGCCGCCGGTGATCGATTCCACCTCGATATTCCTTGGCATCACTGAAAACTCAACCCTGTGAGGTAGCCTGGAAGTAGCCGGATCGTGGATATCGGGCTGGATCAGGCGGATCGATACGATCCGGCCCGTCTGGATCCTGTATTGGAAATATTGCTCGATCACCCCTGTTTCCTGCTTTATTGTGAAGAGATGCAGTACCAGATCCACACTCTTTTTCATCCGAACTGCTTCAAACAGCCATGGCGTACTCTTGCCAACCCGTACCACAAAACTTGCCGGGCGCCAGACTATAGGACCGGTCAAAAGGCCTGTGCTTTGAGAACTTTGCTGAACTGTTTCAAGCGCCACTTCAAAAGCACTGCATTCGAGCCATTCACTCACGTCCGTAGCGCCCAGATGGCTTTGTGTATTGTCCTCACCAGAAAGCACAGGCGCATCCTCCCCTCCCGCGGTGATCTGCAGATAGCCTGGTAATATCGTGTGCGAGACCTCTTGTGTTTTCGTTTCTGATACCGTTTCAAGTAGCGTTTCAACTTTTCTCCACCTCTCATCATGGTCCGGCTTTTCCCGAACCGTTCGTGTGATCTTATCCAGCTTTGTGTCATTCATGCGATTTCGTATCGAAGTCTCCCCACGGCTGCTTTCTGACGCTACCTCAATTTCCTGAACTACTCTCCTTAGCGTATCAACCTTTTCCCTTTTAATGGCCACGGTGCGTCCGGTCATATACGGGAGCAATTGATCCTCCGAAAGGCTTAATAGTCCGGAGGCATCCAAATGACCGAACGCTTCTTGTAGTTTCTTGTTTTGCACTGTGCCAAATCCTTTCTGCTTTAGTGCTGCGATCAATTTATCCCAGAATTCCATAATAGTCTTGAGTTGTAATTAATCTTGGTTTGTCAGTCATAATTCAGTCAGAGGATTTTTGAAACGGCAATAAACTCAGCCTGCATTGAACGCAGGCTGCTTAAAGCTTCCGTAAGCTGTATGCGGGCATCCCGCACATCTGCTCTGGCATTCCGAATGCGCTGGTTGGCGCCAATCAGATCGTTGGAATCGACCTGATCAAGCGTCTGCCGGGCTTCTTCGCTCAGCCAGTGGGTCACGCTCTCCATAGCATTCAGCATAGCACTGTCGGCCATATTCAGCGTATCGAACAGAAAATCGAGCTGCTGCGCCTCTTTTTGATCCAGCGCGTCGTGAAACCAGCGCTTGAGATATTTATCATAAATCGTGTTGATTTTATAGCAGTGCCCGCGCGCCTCACCCATGCGTACCATCGACTGTCCCGCCTCCATTCCTAAAAGCAAAGTACGACCGGCAACTACGGTCTCATCATTAAAAGACAAACTCAGATAGCGAACGATCTCCTCGTCCAGGGCACTGACCATTTTGGCCAGCTCGTCCAGCACCTCGGCCAGTTTTTCAGCGGCCGGCTCATTCTGGCGCAATAGCTTCCCGCGCACCTGCTTTATAAGGTCGAGGTCTTTGGCGAGTTTGATGAGGGATGTCAGGTCGATCATAGTGCTGGTTATTTCAATTCATAAATAAAGTGGAGTGCATCAAAATATTCTCTCCTATTTTAGTTGATCTTTCAATCATAGATATCCCTCATTTAGGGCGTTGAATCAATGCTGCTTAAAGAAATTTAAATCAGAGAAAGTAGGTTTCACTCTGTCTTATTCGTAAATCATTCCGGAAGCGAGAATTGATAAGAAAAGAGCTCAGGCAGAAGCTGCCCTAACAAATACTGATGTACAGTACAAAAGTAATCCTTTACGGAATAGTAATTAAAAGATTACTTATTTCGCTTATTACTTTACTGAAAATAAAGATTCAATCATAATTAATTTTTTGAAACTTAAAATATTTCATCTGGAAATAATTTTGTTCTTCACTCCAGGTTCGAATGCCTTATGGAATGGATTATAAGACATGCCTGAGTATTCACGTCACCAGCGTTTTCACTTCACGGGAATCGCCTTCGGTCCGGAGCTGGCCCTGAAATCCGGGGCATTTTCGGCTTCTCACAGGGTCGGTTCACGGCCGGTTTACAGATCACGTCCCTTCCAACCTGACTCAAAACTTGCTATCATTCATTGATTTCCATAATGTATCACGCAAGCAAAAAAGCCTGTATCAGAGACGAATTGCCTGCACGGGAGAGAAGATATACTTTCGGGTTCTTTAAAATTCAGCGATTATTGCAGACTATAAATAGTTCAAATCAGGATATATGATGAATCATGCTACTACCTGGAACAAGGGTTTAACTCTTTTTGGAATGACTTTATTCTTGATACTTAGCGGTTGCGGTATCGCTCAAACATCCACTGAAAGAGATACGCAAGGCACGAAGTCAGTTCACGGAGAACGAATAGCCGAGAGGGATGAATCCGGCACTGACAACGGATCTGCAGCCGAACCCAGAACGGTAAATCTGGAGGAGATCCGTGCGGAGTTTGCTGTGACTGAGCTCCCTGATACAGATCAAATCAGAGGCGGAGAGCTGTTAGAGGGCCTGCATCCCGAGCTGAAAGAACGGGCGAAATTTCTCTATGCTCTGCTGGAGGCAGAAGGGATTGATATTGTGTTCATCTCAGGCTATCGGCCAATTAATCGTGGCTACCTTGGGCGCCGACTTGCTTCCTGGCACAATGTGGGGCTGGCATTTGATCTGAATTTCGTTGGCCGTACCTATAAATATTATGAGGAAGATGAGGAGAAGTGGAATCGCGTCGGGGAGATTGCGATGAACAAGATGGGTATCATATGGGGACGAATGTTCGATGATATCTGGCATTTTGAGTGGCACCCCGGCTTCAATACCCGAATCAGGCAGCATGAGGCTGACCGGTTAACGGAACTGGCGGGAGAAGATCTTGAGCATTATCAAGAGGCTTTCACTCTGTTTGATACGGATCCTGAAGCGGAACAATCACCTCCGCCCTGTTTCGGCGGATGTGCGAATATTCCGCACCAGGGACTTCG
>CAZKIZ010000415.1:0-2970 GCA_964552935.1 uncultured Rhodohalobacter sp.
ATATCGACTAACAATTTTATTCAAATATCGAAAAATTTTCCCCTAATGAGGGGTGTCCATCGGAGTTTCTTGCAACTTGATAAACACCCTCCTTCCTAGGGATCCCTACGGGTCAATCTCGCTGGCGCGGAATAAAAGTGGAGCCCTTTTTTCCCCGTGTGTATCACTTCATTAGGGAAAGGGGACTCTTTCATTTATACTTTATCAATCCATTCAGATTCTAAACTCAATTCGTTCTCCTTATGGTTGGAATTGTAATCGTATCTCACAGTAAAGCGCTTGCCGACAGCCTGGCACTGATGGCGAAGCAGGTCAGCGAAAAAGAAGTGCCGATTGCGGCCGCTGGCGGCATTGATGACGATGAAAACCCTTTTGGCACCGACGCAATGAAAATCCTGGAGGCGATTCAGAATGTGTACAGCGAGGATGGCGTGATCGTATTTATGGATCTTGGCAGCGCCATCTTAAGTACGGAGATGGCGCTCGATTTTCTTGATGAAGATCAAAAAGAGAATATTCGCCTGTCGGCAGCTCCGATTGTTGAAGGGGTAGCATCAGCGGTAATTCAGTCCGGAGCCGGCCTTTCACTGGATGAGGTTTTAATAGAGTCGAATAGTGCGCTTCTGCCCAAACAGTCGCAGCTTGGAGAACCGGACGAAAGTGATAAAAAGCCGGACTGGGAGATTCAAAATAACAATACATACAGTGAAAAAGCCACGTTTACACTCCTGAATACACTTGGCATTCACGCCAGGCCGGCGGCAAAAATTGTTGGTATTCTTTCAGGTTTTAACGCTCAGATGAGAATCCGAAACCTGGATAAAAAAGGAGATTTCGTCAACGGCAAAAGCCTTAACAGCCTGATTATGCTCGATGCGCGCCGGGGGGATAAAATTGAGATAGAGATTAACGGTCCGCAGGCAAAGAAGGCGCTGGAAAAGTTGACCCATCTATTTAAGAACCATTTTGGTGAGTCTACAGAACCGGCTGCCTCTGATGATAAAGAGAAGCCCAAGTTGAAATCAACTCATACTGATGAAAAATCAGATCTAAAGGGACAAGTAATCTCCGGTGGTATCGCAATTGGCCCGGCACTAAAGTTTAAAAGTGAACTTCCGAATATTTCAAAGACAAAAACTGATAACCCCGGTAATGAAATTGAACGGCTTGAGACGGCGATCGGCCGTGCAAAAAACCAGATTCAGGAGCTTATTGAAGGGCACAGGGCTAAATTGAGCGAAGATGAGATCGGGATTTTTGAGGCACAAATCGTGCTTCTTGATGATCCCGAACTGGTTGAATCAGCACGCTCTAATATCAGGGAAACCGCATCTACTGCAGAATATGGGTGGAGGCAGACCGTAGCCGGGCACCTTGAAAAACTTGAGGCGACTGTATCAAAGGAGATCAGGGCACGCGGTAACGATCTGCTCGACGTTGGAATTCGCGTGCTGCGAATCTTGTCAGGCGGCTCGCTCACACTGTTTCAGGCAGATGAACCATCGATCCTCCTGGCTGATCAGCTCAACCCATCAGACATTACATCCATTCAAACCGAACATATATTGGCGATCTGCACGGAAAAAGGTACAGAAACATCCCACAGTGCTATACTCTCACGGAATTTAGGTATTCCGGTTATCTTCGGTCTTGGAGAACAGCTTCTGGACATTCCCGACGGTAAGACAATCGCCGTTGATGCTGAAAACGGTGTGGTGTTGAAAAACCCATCAGACCGGGAATTAAGTGAGCTTCAAAATAGACAAACCCAGTGGCTGAAAAGAAAGAAGGACGCTGATGAGATGAAACATAAGCCTGTTCTGCTGTCTGACGGAGAACAAGTTACGGTATTGGCCAATATCAGCACTCCTGAAGATGCGGAACGTGCCGTTGAATCTGGTGCGGAAGGCTCGGGCCTGTTCAGAACAGAATTCCTCTACATGAATCGCAGCGAGCCGCCTGCGGAACAGGAGCAGTTTGAAATCTACAGGTCGGTAGCGGAAACGTTTGGCAATAAAGGTGTCGCCCTCCGAACGGCCGACATTGGAGGGGACAAACCGGTTCCCTACCTCGGCATCGAAGAAGAGGCAAATCCGTTTTTAGGCTGGCGGGGAATTCGCTACTCGCTGGATGAGAAAACGCTGTTCAGAACCCAGATCAAGGCTGTGCTGCGGGCATCTGAATTTGGGGTGCTCTCCATTATGCTCCCGATGATCTCAACAGCCGCAGAAATCGTACAGGCAAAACAAATAATTTCGGAGTGCAAAGAGCAGCTAACCCGGCAGAATGTGGAGTATAAACCTAACATTAAGATCGGGGTGATGATAGAAGTCCCCGCCGCGGTAATAGATTTGGAGAAGATTCTTCAGCACGTTGACTTCATCAGCATCGGCACGAACGATCTCTCGCAGTACCTGATGGCGGCCGACCGAAATAACAGCCGGGTTTCTGAGCTCGGCTCCGGTTATCAGCCGGCCGTATTAAAAGCGGTGGCGCAAATCATCGAAACAGCAAACCGGCACACCGTTCCTGTTTCAATCTGCGGTGAGATGGCCGGTGACCGGGCTTTAACTTCCCTCCTGCTCGCTATGGGGCTGCGCCGATTCAGCATCACAGCCGCTGAAATCCCACTCTTCAAACACCACTTGAGACAGATTGACCTTTCCAAAACAAAGAAATTATTGCAAACAGTTTTGGCATGTAATGATGCAGCAGAAGTCAAAAAGGCTCTTATAGAATTGGAGTGATTCCAACCCATCGTCCGACGCTAACGAAGGGATCGCTTGGCGGGTTTTTTCGTCGGACGAGTTCATGTGCCCCTATCCCCTTTCTAAGCTATGCAACACGCAAGCCAGGGTCTGAATAAACTACCAAGCACTATTATTCATCGGACGAAAGAAACAATCTTCCGATGAAGATCCAATCCCTCGTCCGACGATTGCCGTTTTCGTTGGACGAGTTCTTGTTCCC
>CAZKIZ010000416.1:0-2950 GCA_964552935.1 uncultured Rhodohalobacter sp.
CGAATATCTTCCGGTTCGAAATCGGGATCTTCCTCTTCGGTTGGAGGCAGTTTGGCCATTATAGCATTCTTGAAACCGGCCTCTTCAAATGCCACATTCCAGTCTTCCACACCATCAATTACGTTCTGGCGATATTTGTCAGGCGTACCGGGATCCACATAGTAGACAATCGGCTTTACCGGCTCCACCAGTTCACCCCGGGCGTAGGCGTCGGGATCAGATGGTTCCAGACGCCATCTTCGAATAAGCGAGCGGGTCGCTGCTTTCTGCTCTTCGGAGCTGAAGTCGAGCTGGGTAACGGTAAACCATCCCACCCGATAATCGTGATGCCGCGGACGCATCGGCTCTTTCGGAAGCAGCACCATGCTTTGGTTCATCAGAACGGAAAGCGTATTGGTACCGCCGGATGAGGGCGGACTCATCGCCTCGTAGGTCATCACGTGACGCGCCTCTACATTTTGGGGAAAAGTACGTACCGTATCGATGTAGCTGCGGCTGTTATCGAGCCTTCTCACCTGGTACATGTTTCGAAGAAATCCTGCCAGACCCGTAATGGCGGGCACATCATTCTCAAAAAAGTCGTTGATCTGAATCACCACCGATGCGCTGTCGGGGCCGATTGCTTCGATATCAAAGGTGGCGATGATCGGCTCGTAGTTGTTTGCGCGAACGGAGCGGTAGATCGGAAGCGTATCGGCAGCAACGCTGTTGTAGGAGCGTTCACGAATGTTAATCTTATCTCTGACGCGTTCGAAAACGAACACCTGCTCCGCCGTCTTTGATCCGCTGCTGCGAAAGCCAAAAAAGTTACTCGGCACTTTCGCCACACGGCTCACCATCAGGAAATCGCGGCCGAGTAGTGAGTCAGGTATTTCATAATAAATTTTATCGTCAACATAGTGGACATCCAGCACGCCTTTGCTGGATACCGCATCGGATGTTATGACGCTGCTGTAGCCATTATCCGCCGAACGCTGAGATGGAGCCGGGCTGTCAGGGGCAGCGGTTCGAAAAAGGTTGCAGGAGGTGAGAAAAAGCAGTGAGAGGGTCAGAAATAGTAGATGCTGTTTCATAAAACGGTTTTGAAGCTCAGTTTACAGTTATGTGCACCATAAGAAACGAAATTATCTTCTGTAAGGCATGAAAAAAAGTGCAAAAAGAAAGCGTGCTAAGAGTCTTCACTTTTTGATTCACCACCGGAACCGAGGCAACACAATTTAAAATGTGAAGGACTATGAATCCCCTCCCCGAAAGTCGGTGTCGCCTCGCCAGTATCAAACTTGTTCGCGGCGCACGCAAAGATCCTGAATCAACCTCCGGGACCTATGCGCCGCGCTGTGCCCCCCATGCTCCTGTCACCCCGAGCGCAGCCGAGGGGTCTCCCTGTTATTGGGAGATGCTCTGATAAACCTCTGTCTAAAATCAATCGTTACAAGAAAACCCCTCTTAATTTTCCCACTAATATATCGTATTCTTGATTCAGGACGTTCTATCGCAAATCATCATATTATTCAATCCACTCATTCATGGCGATATTTTTGAAAAGGTTTCTGTCACTTCTATTACTCTCAATGGTGTTTCCTGCACTGATATCGGTTCAGGCGCAGGATAACAGTGAGCTGCTTCAGCAGCACGCAATTGAGTTCGAAACTGCCGCCGATTTTGATCAGCTCCTGGATCAGATCGACTCCCAAAAACTGGTGTTGATGGGCGAAGCTTCGCATGGTACATCCGAATTTTATACCTGGCGGGCTGAGCTCAGCAAGAGGCTGATTGAGGAGAAAGGATTCAATTTTATAGCTGTGGAGGGAGACTGGCCGGCGATGTCGCGCATTAATGAATTTGTGAAACACAAGGAGACAGGCCCCGGAACCGTGGAGGAGGCGATGGACTACATCGACCGGTGGCCGCTCTGGATGTGGCGCAACCACGAGGTGAAAGATCTTCTGACCTGGCTTCATGAGTATAACCGGGATCGTCCTGCAGATGAGCGGGTCGGGTTTTACGGTGTGGATCTCTACGCAAAACAGGATGCTATGAGTCAGGTTGTCCGTTATCTGCGGGATGTTGACAGTGAGCTGGCTTCACAAGCGGAGCGTGCCTATACCTGCATGACCCGCTATGGCGGCATTCAGCAGTACCTTCAGATGGTGAACCGGTCAGGAGAGCACTGCGGTGAGGATCTTGAAGGAGTGCTGACTCTGATACGGGATTCCGGTGGTGAGGGGTGGCCCTTTTTTAATGCGGAACAGAATGCAAAAGTGGCGATCAACGCTGAGCAGCACTACCGGGGAAACCTGCAGCGTGGTGCTGCTTCATGGAACGCGCGGGCATCTCATTTTTACCTGACAGCTCAGCGCCTGCTCGAGTTTTACGGTAGTGAGAGCAGAGGGATTGTATGGGCTCACAACACACACATAGGCGATGCGCGGGCTACCGAGATGGCCCGGCAGGGCGCTCATAACATCGGTCAGCTTGCAAAAGAGGATCTTGGCGATGAGAATGTATTCGCAATCGGTTTTGGCACCTACCAGGGAAGGGTGCTTGCAGGATATGAATGGGAAGGCGAGATGCAGAACATGGAGACTCCGCCGGCTCGATCAGGCAGCTGGGAGGAGATGCTGGAGGCTACCGGGCTGGAGCAGTTCTACCTGATTCTGGACCGCGAAGAACTCTCTTCCTCACTGGAGTCGTGGATTCCGCACCGGGCTATAGGCGTAACCTACAACCCGGACCAGGAGAGCCGCGGAAATTATGTAAACACCGTTCTTCCGGAGAGGTATAACGCGTTTATCTTTATTCGCGAGACCGGGATACTGGATGTTTTGGATTAGTATGGTTATTGGTTGGTTTGGGGAAAAGGTGTACAGGTGTACCTTCAGGGATTGACCACGATATTGGCTTGAGGGGCTTTCGCCCGTTCCGGGCTTACTTCTGCATGGGTTGATTC
>CAZKIZ010000417.1:0-2926 GCA_964552935.1 uncultured Rhodohalobacter sp.
GAAAATTATATGGGTAATGTCAGCCCCCAGCCCCTCCTTGGGAAGGAGGGGAGATTTTTGTGGCCTTTTCATAATTAAGGCATGCTACTTCATTACATTCTTTACTCATACCTCAAATTCTCAAAAATACCCGCAGCCCCCATACCTCCTCCGACGCACATGGTAACCATCCCGAACCGTTTGTTAAGGCGGCCGAGATCGTGCAAAATCTGAGTGGTGAGTTTCGCTCCTGTACAGCCTAGCGGGTGACCCATGGCAATTGCCCCGCCGTTGATATTTACTTTTTCGGGATCCAGTCCTGTTTCGCGAATAACGGCCAGCGCCTGGGCGGCAAACGCTTCATTTAGCTCAATCAAATCAATATCGTCTAAGTTCAGCCCCGTTTGTTTCAGAACTTTCGGAATAGCCTCTACCGGACCAATACCCATAATCTCCGGAGCTACACCGGCCACTGCAAACCCGTGGTATTTGGCAATCGGTTTCAGGCCAAGGTCATTTGCCCTTGAGCGGGTCATCACCAGGACGCCGGCTGCCGCATCGTTCATCTGCGAAGAATTCCCGGCCGTTACCGTTCCCCCCTGCTTAAAGACGGCCCGCAATCCGCTCAGCGCTTCAAAACTGGAATCCTTTCTCGGCCCTTCATCTTTTTGAAAGGCAAACGTCTCTTTCTCCACCTCACCGTCAGCTGTTACGAATTTATGCTCCACCGTGATGGGAGTAATTTGCTCATCGAAATATCCGTTCTCCCATGCATGAATTGCTTTTTCGTGACTTTTCAGCGCAAACTGATCCTGGTCTTCACGACTCACCTTATATTTAGATGCCACATTTTCAGCAGTCAGACCCATCGTAATGAATACCTCCGGCCGCTCTTCTGCCAGCTCGGGATTTGGCTGAAAAGAGATCCCCCCCATCGGCACCTGGCTCATACTTTCCGAACCGCCTGCGATAATCATCTCAGCACCACCGCACCTGATGCGCTCCGCCGCCATGGCGATTGTCTGCAGGCCTGAGGAACAGAACCGGTTGACGGTCATGCCCGGCACAGAATCGGGCAGACCTCCCAAAAGTGCGCTCTGACGCGCCATGTTCATTCCCTGTGATCCCTCCGGAAAGGCACACCCAACAATTACATCGTCAATCATTTCGGGCTTCACTCCGGGAGAGTGCTTCAGAAGGTCTTTAATGATACCGCCCATCAGGGAATCGGGTCGTGTAAAACGGAGCGATCCTTTATTGGCTTTGCCGCAGGCCGTTCGTTTTGCCGCAACAATTACAATTTCGTCCTTGGCCTTATTCTTTGAATGTTGAGTCATAATCTTCCAATTAAGCAGTTAGATTTTAGAGCTTAATAAACGAACACTGTCTCTCCTTACAATAACAAAACAATTGAACAAAATGAACTGCAACTGATCACACCGCTCTTTATCTATATCTGCCGTTCACTGCTTCAGGTTTTTTATTTTTTATCACCTTTTCTATACTTCTTACCACTCATTAACGATACATATAACATGATTTCAAACTACTTTATCAAAAAGATCAACCTGCTCGAATCGTGGCTTGAATCTTCTAAAGGATTACTCATCAAGCTGCCGCTTCGGATAGGCGGATATTTCATTCTCATTATGTTTATGATGATCAGTAACATGGGTGCACTCATTCGATGGCCTTTTGCAGCTATGAAAAGACAACTTTCTCCAGCTTCAATTCACAATGCCACTAATGAGCCGCTGGATGTAAATAGCGTAACCCTTCAGGAGTTGATTGATACCGATAATAAAGTACTTGTTGATTTCTGGGCTGAATGGTGCGGTCCGTGTGTGATGATGAAAAGCACCATCCAGAAACTTGCAGAGGAGCAAACCGACAGCTTTACGGTGGCAAAAGTGAACACAGTGTCCAATCCGGGCCTTGCAAGGGAGCACGGGGTAAAAGGTCTCCCCACATTCATTCTCTTTGATGGAGGAATGGAGGTCAGCAGGCATGCAGGTGCGCTATCATACAGAGAACTTCTCGAATTTAGCGGGATCAGTGACTAAACGTGTTGGCTGGTTAACGAAATAAAAAAGCTGAAATAATAGCCGCAAAACCTATAGCTTAAATTTAGGTTGCTATCTATTTAGAATCTGTGCCCAGTTTTAAATGGCTGTGAAATACCCACCTGTCGGCTGTCTCATCAAGCATCCCCAAAGTAAAAAAAATCTTTAAAATGGTCTTTTGAATTCATAATTATATCCTTTTAATTGTAACTCAACTATATATTAAACGTAGTTTTAGTCATGTATCTTCATCTCAAATATCAATGAGATTTAAGTACATCCAACCTAAATTAAAAAAGAATATGCTATGAAATACTCAATGTCGGAGGACGGTAATATTGTGGTCATAAAGTTTGATGGGAGAATTATGGGAGCTGAATCTGCTGAGTTTCACGAAAAGATAAAGGAGATGATCGATCAGGGGAAGACCAAAATTATCGGTGATCTCAGCGGGGTTGATTTTCTGAATTCAACCGGTCTTGGAATGTTTATTGCCGCACTCACCAGCCTGCGCAAGGCAGATGGCGACTTTAAACTCTGCAGCGCACCGGCTAAGATCGAGAGCCTTTTCAGAGTCTCGAAGCTGTTTACCATCTTCAACTACTACAAAACACTGGAGAAAGCAAAAGCTGACTTTAAATAGAAGCTGCAGATCTTGGTTAATAAGCCTCAAAAAGATTTCACCGCAAAGGCGCGGAGTGTAGGTGATACTCGTCGGACGATTGTCTTTCTCGTCCGACGAGTCTCCAAGCTCAAATCTTAAAAAGGACAAAAAAGCTGTTCAGAATTAGAACGGATTTCACCGCCAAGCCGCAAGGGCGCGGAGAAAATGTATAATTCGTCGGATCCCGAAAACATTCGGGAGATTTTTCGTCCGACGAGTC
>CAZKIZ010000418.1:0-2911 GCA_964552935.1 uncultured Rhodohalobacter sp.
TAGAGCAGTGAAAAGTGACAGTGAAAAGATGTCCCCATCTACCGCCAGCATCCCTTTGGGGGAAGGGGGATGTGTAAATGTGCTTAGCGTTTGCACCGTGGGATGATCCTCGGATCTTTGTTAACGAATTTTACCTTGAATTTAGACCCTGGCCTCACGGTCATCCCCCGAAACCTTCTGCGTCGGTTTCTGCCCCCTTCAAAGGGGGACAATTTTTTTTAATTTCAATTCCTATGAAAAAATACATTTACAATAATCTAACTGACTCCCAAATCACGGAGCTGACCAAACGCCCAAAAATGGATTTTGCGTCTGTTTTTGGTACGGTGCAGCCGATCCTGGATGCGGTGGAGTCGGGCGGGGATGAAGCGATTTTAACGTTTACCGAGAAATTTGACGGCGTGCGGCCCGAACCGATGACGGTGGATCCCTCAGAAATGGAGGTGGATCTGGATCCCAAAATAGAGGAAGCCCTCGATCGGGCCATGCAGAATATCTACCGGTTTCATCGCGAACAGTTTTCGATGAATCTTGATGTGGAGACGACTGATGGAGTAGTCTGCAGCCGTGTGGCCAGGCCGATTGAGCGCGTTGGCCTCTACATTCCGGGCGGAACCGCGCCCCTCCCCTCCACCGCTATGATGCTGGGTATTCCCGCTTATGTGGCCGGCTGCAAGACGATAGTAGTGGCAACGCCTCCGGATAAAGAGGGAAACATTCCGGAATCGATTCTCTACGTGGCGAAAAAAATCGGGGCAGCGGCCGTTGTGAAAGCGGGCGGCGCGCAGGCAATTGCGGGAATGGCCTATGGCACCGAATCAATCCCCAAGGTGGACAAGATATTTGGGCCGGGCAACCAGTACGTTACCGCCGCCAAAATGATATTGCAAAACAGCGAGGCGATGGTATCCATTGATATGCCCGCCGGCCCGTCGGAAGTGCTGGTGATTGCCGATGAAACCGCTGATCCGGAGTTCGTTGCCGCAGACCTGCTTTCGCAAGCTGAACACGGCTCCGATAGCCAGGTTGTTTTAGTTGTCACCGCTCAGGCTAACCTTGATGAAATTAATTCACAGGTACAGAAGCAGCTGAATGACCTCCCCCGAAAAGAGTTTGCTGCTGATGCGCTTGAGAAAAGCTTTACGATAGTGGTTGAATCCACAGAGCAGGCGATGGAGTTCTCGAACCAATACGCGCCGGAGCACCTGATTATCAATACGAATGATGCAGAAGAGCTGGCGGAAAACGTATCCAATGCCGGGTCGGTTTTTATCGGTCAGTGGACCCCCGAAAGCATGGGCGATTACGCCTCCGGCACCAATCACACGCTGCCCACATACGGCTACGCCCGGATGTACAGCGGCGTATCGCTCCATAGCTTCCAGAAATTTATTACCATGCAGACAATCACCAAAGAAGGATTGAAAAATCTCGGCCCAACCGTAGAGACTCTTGCGGGTCTTGAAGGGCTGGACGCTCATAAGAATGCGGTGAGTTTGAGGCTGGCAAAAGTGAAAAGTGAAAGGTGAAAAGGTTCTCCCCTCCCCGAACAATCGGGACCAAGTGTGGCCCGGGAGGGGACAGATCAAGAGCGTTCAGCGATTGATCAGGGGTGGGTTCGCGGGGGTACAGATTCACAAATAACCCATAAACAAGATCAACGTTCCGTAATCATCCCCCGAAACCGCCTGCGTCGGTTTCTGCCCCCTTCTAAGGGGGACATTTGAATCCAAACATAAAATTTGTTCAATGCCTACAACAAACATCGAAAAACTGGTCCGCGAAAATATCCGTAATCTGACGCCCTATCGCAGTGCGCGGGATGACTTTGATAAAGGCGTGCTTCTGGATGCAAATGAAAATAGTTACGGCGCATCTGTGCGAAATTCACTGGATCTGCATCGATATCCGGATCCCACGCAGGATCACCTTCGGAAGGTGATTGCAGATTACCGGGGTGTGGAGGTTGAAAATCTATTCCTGGGCGTGGGCAGCGATGAGCCGATCGATCTGCTGATGCGAATTTTTTGTGAGCCCGGCAGGGATTCTATCATAACCACGCCGCCCACGTACGGGATGTATAAGGTGTCGGCCAGCATCAACAATGTGAATATCAAAGAGGTGCTGCTGACCGAAAAGTTTCAGCTTCAGCCTGATAAGATCAAAGAGTCCGTCGATGAAACGACGAAGCTCCTGTTTCTCTGCTCGCCAAACAATCCCACCGCAAACGATATGAAGCGGACCGATCTGCTGAAGCTTTGCACGACCTTTCCGGGAATTGTGGTGGTGGATGAGGCGTATATCGATTTCAGCAGGCAGGAGTCGATGGCAGGAATGGTGCAGCAGTATCCCAACCTGGTGGTGCTGCAGACCTTTTCCAAGGCTTTTGGCTTGGCGGGTATTCGTCTGGGCGTGGCGATTGCCAACCCGGAAATCATCAGCTATATGATGCGGGTAAAAGCACCCTACAACGTCAATAAGCTCACGGCAGACATCGCCCTGAAAGCCTTTGATAACCGGGAATTACTGAAATTCAATATTCAGAAAATCCGTGAAGAGCGTCAATATGTAGCAGAGCAGCTTCAGCACAGTGAGGCGGTTGAAAAAGTATATCCCTCGAACGCCAATTTCCTGCTCTTTAAAATTCGAAATGCGAAAGAGGTGTATCAAAATTTAGCTAAACTTGGCGTGATTGTTCGCTACCGCGGCCATGAACCGCTGTGCGAAGATTGCCTGAGGGTCACCATCGGCATGCCGGATGAGAACGTAAAGTTTTTGAGGGCGCTGAAAGATGTTGTGGGGTGAGGGGAAAAGTGAAAGGTGAAAAGTGAAAAGTAAAAATCTCCCCTTGAGGGGAGATAATGTGAGCGTTCAGCGAAACATTTGAGGGGTGTTCCCCCTAGTTCATTTC
>CAZKIZ010000419.1:0-2905 GCA_964552935.1 uncultured Rhodohalobacter sp.
CAAAATATCCTGCACGCAGTTGATCGCGCCTGCACTGCTCAACAATCTGATCCATCCTTTGCTGTACTTCCCCGATTGAATGTGAACTCACTGGCATGGTATTTGTATTAATACATATAGATGATTTCTCGCAACGGCGCAAAGGCGCGACATGTCTCCTGACTTAAGATAGATACTCTATTGTAAAATTATAGTGCTTTTATGTATTCCTAACCAACTATACAGATTCGTCACTAAGATTAAAGCATGAATACCACGTTGCGTCGTGGCGCCGCTGCGAGAAGATGAGTGTCTCGCTACGGCGCAAAGGCGCTACGTTACTCTTCAATTAAATGATGAAGTATTTTTTTAGACTTGTTGGTGCTTTTTCGTATTTCCAAGCCAACCGTACAGATTCGTCACTAAGATTAAGGCATAAACACCCCGTTGCGTTGCTGCGCCTTTGCGAGAAATAGAGAAGGCTCGCGACGGCGCAAAGGCGCGACATTACTCTTCAAATAAATGATGAAGTACTTTTTTAGACTTGTTGGTGCTTTTTCGTATTTCCAAGCCAGCCGTACAGATTCGTCACTAAGATTAAGGCATAAACACCCCCGTTGCGTCGCTGCGCCTTTGTGAGAAATTGAGGACTGCGAGAGATTGACTAAAACTTACCAAATCTTAATCCGAGAATGGCTGATGTGCCGGAGATATCTGAGTTAGAGGTGCCTTCAAGGCTGACGCCATCTGCAACTCTATAAAAGATACCGCCGCTTATCCTGAACCAGTTGGTAATGTTCATATGTGCGTTCAATCCCGGCTGAATGGCAAAGTACCGGTCTGATCGTTTCTCCAGATCGATATCACTGTCTCTGAACTGAACAGTGCCGCCCCCGATCATCACTTGAGCCCCGAAATGGATCAGTTTATGGGATCGGTTCAGGTATTCCAGCTCAAAGCCGCCGTAGTTTGTTCTCATTTCGGGAGTTTCTGAATCGGCAGGCCAGTTTACGGCGTCAAATCCGGATTGGGTTCTGTACCACCCGCCGCCTATATTTACTGCGTGGCCATCCCGAAACTTCAGCATCCAGGCACCGCGTGTTCCGCGCAGGTAGGAGGCTTCTCCATTGATGGAGGTAACACCGAATATTGGTGCTCCGAAACCGCCATGACTTACATCCCCTGAGAAGAGAGTTTCTGTCTGTTGGGCCATGGTGAGCACCGGAATCGAAATTGCGATCAGAAGTGAAAGTGTGAGAAAACGTATCATAAGAATTTCCCGAATTTAAGTGTGATGACCCCGTTCAGGCCGGAAAAATCACTATCAGAAAAGCCAAACCGGGTGATACCGCTGGTTATCCTGTAGCTCGCACCGGCTGATACCCGGAAGAAGTTGGTAACATTTAGTTCTGCATGTGCCCCCGGCTCAAAAACAAAAAAGCTGTCCACGTCGTCGTTTACCTCTTCAAAATCGCGCTCGCGAAGCATCAGGCCGCCTCCGCCAAGAAGTGTGGAAAATGTGAAATGAACAATACGCGCTGATCGGTTCGTATACTCCAATTCGAAACCGCCATACCCGTTCAATGCGAGCAGGTCGCTATTTTCAGGGGATTCATGTTCTGTTACGAGGCCATACCCGCCAATCCCCAGTGAGATTGAGTGATTGCCATCCGGCAGGATAATCCATCCGCCGCGGGCGCCAACCCATACACCTGCATCGCCGGCAACATTACCGACCTTCAGAACAGGGCCGCCAAAACCGCCATGGCCAACGTCACCACCCAATAGGGTTTCCGCCTGTTGGGCGTTTGTAATTGTGGGAAAGGTGAAAATCAGAAAGAGAGAAGCGGTGAGCAAAGGCAGAAATTGATGATTCTTCATCTTAGTGTTTCCTTAGAGTTCACGGTTTCCACATTTTACGTCTTTTGCTGAGAGAGGTTACGATTTTTTTATTCACGTTATCTCAATATCCTGTCATCGACTGTCCAGTCATAAAACCGGACTGAAAACCTGATTGACCTTCTGATGTAATGCGTTTTAAGATAAATTTGAGGAGATGCCGGTAAAAAAGAATTTCTTTACCATTTCAAGATGATGGCTGTGAATAGTGTCGATTAAGAGTGTGGCCCTTCATCAGAAACAAGTCACACTGGAGAACTGAATCGGGACGCTGATAACAGAAAGGTTGAATTTTAAAAAAATCCCTGCAGCTTCACCTGCAGGGATTCGGGGCTTTAGGCAGTATTTTTTTACTGCTTTATAGTGTTGAATTAATCGTCATCGTCGTCGTCATCATCTTCATCGTCGTCATTATCAAACTCATCTTCGAACCCTTCAAATGATTCTTCGATGTTCTCATTGATGCGTTCGGTGTTGGATGGGTCTTTCGGATCAAGATCTTCTCCGTTATCGCCTTTGAACCAGCTGGACAAATCCACACTGATTACAAGAATAGAGTTTCCACCCTCTTCAGATATCTCGAGCGGGGGATTCAGGTCGATATCGATCTCAAAGTCTTCGCTTGAACGGAACATGAAATCTTCTCCGTTGTAGGTTCCTCTTACTACAAGAGAGTAACTTCCTGTTTCATCCCTGAAATCCGGATCGTTTACCATTACATCTTCGTCGTCAGGTTTTTCGATCTCAAGTTCAAACTCATCGTAGAGTCCGGCTGGAATTTGTCTTTCTGTAAGAATCAGCGGAGAGCCATCTAAAGGAAGGTTCACGATAAAGTTTTCGATTTCAAAATCGAGAGAATCGTTCTGAATGCTTTCAAGCTCCATCTCTTCGATGAACATTTTTACTTCGTTGATCACCACTCCGTTTTGAGCAGAGCCTGTTACGTTAGCAAGTTTGGCAGCATTTTGGCCGGTTTGAACCTGCATGCGTACCTGAACTTCTGATGGTCCTTCACTTGATGAGGATG
>CAZKIZ010000420.1:0-2893 GCA_964552935.1 uncultured Rhodohalobacter sp.
TCGAAAAAGAGGAGGTTCCCGGGGAAGATGTGGAGAAGCTGCTTAAAGATAAGGGAGAAGGATCGGATAAATAGATATTCACAGACAGCACAGTGAATGAGACAGGCTTTTAGAGAAGCGCTTCCATATCTTGCCTGAGCTCCGCTGTGGGCCCTTTAAAGCGGAGTTGGTGCGATATATTTCAGCTGAGCGAGTATTTTGATCTAAAGCCGATTATTCTGATCTTTCAGGTCTATAAATTGAACATCAACATCAGGTTTCTGATAACAGGTTAAAAGCAAAATATACCATGGCAAAGGTCGAAGTGGTGATGCCCCAAATGGGCGAATCGGTAATGGAAGGAACAGTTATTGAATGGGTTAAAAAAGTGGGAGATTCCGTAGAAGTGGATGAGACCCTTTTGGAGATTGCCACCGATAAAGTTGACACTGAAGTACCATCACCTGAAGCGGGAACACTGGTTGAAATCCTTGTGGAAGCAGATGAAACCGTGGAGGTTGGCCAGGCGATTGCTATTATCGACACCGAAGGCGGTGCTCCCGAGCCTGCATCAGAAAACGGATCGGATACATCTGAAGATGAAGAGGCAGCAACAGAAGATGAAACTGCACAGGATTCAGAGGATACTGAAGCAGAAAGTGAGCCTGTTAAAGCGGAGGCCGGAAGCAACGGATCATCCAATGGCGATGGCGGTGAACGGATTGAAGTAGTGATGCCTCAAATGGGCGAGTCGGTCATGGAAGGTGAGGTGATAGAGTGGATAAAGCAGGTGGGAGACGAAGTTGAAGTAGATGAGCCTCTTCTTGAAATTGCAACCGACAAAGTGGATACTGAAGTTCCCTCCCCTGAAGCGGGCACCCTTGCTGAGATTTTGGTTCAGGCGGGTGATACCGTTGAAGTAGGGCAGCCCATTGCCATTATTGCAACAGGCAAAGCCGCAGCCGGCGGATCATCAGAAGAGAAGGAGAAACCTAAAGAGGCCAAAAAAGAGGCTGCTTCAACCGTCGCCTCAGCAGCTGTTGAATCTCAACAAGGTGCCGACGAAGCATCAGCCGGATCACAACCGCAGCGCATTGGCAGTGACGGGCGATTTTTCTCGCCGCTGGTCAGATCTATTGCCAAAGAGGAAGGCATATCACAGGAGGAACTGGAGTCTATTGAAGGAAGCGGAAAGGATGGCCGAGTGTCCAAAGAGGATGTTCTCTCTTTTCTGGAAGACCGCAAAGCCGGCAAAACCAAAGCGCCTGCAGCATCAACCGGTGGTTTGCGAAAGCCAACGTCGCAGCCGCAGACCGGAAAAGCTTCAGGCGATGGAAAAATATCTGCCGGAGAGCTGAATGTAAGCCGTCCGCACGAAAATGTTGAAGTAATTAAGATGGATCGCATGCGCAAGATGATTGCGGAGCATATGGTCCGTTCCAAGCAGACGTCCGCCCACGTATCTACGTTCAGCGAGGTAGATGTGACCAATATCGTGAAGTGGAGAAATAAAAATAAGAACAAATTCCAGGAGCAAACCGGCACTAAGCTGACATTTACCCCGATTTTTATCGAGGCGTTTATAAAAGCAATTGGTGAATATCCGCTGATTAACAGCTCCATTGACGGCGATAACATCATCCTGAAGAAAGATATCAACTTTGGCCTGGCCGTTGCGCTTGGCGAAGGTGGTAAAGGCGGGCTGATCGTACCGGTAATTAAACAGGCACAGGACAAAAATCTCGCGGGAATCGCGAAATCAGTCAGTGATCTTGCATATAAAGCTCGTAACAAAGAGCTGAGCCCGGATGATCTTGTGGGCGGGACCATAACGCTGACGAACTACGGAAGCGTGGGCAACCTGATGGGTACGCCGATCATTAATCAGCCGCAGGTGGCTATCCTCGGTACCGGTGTTATTGAAAAACGGCCGGTGGTTCGCGAAACCTCAGATGGTGATGTTATTGCCATACGCCATATGATGTATCTCTCCATGAGTTACGATCACAGAATTATTGACGGAGCTCACGGCGGCGCATTTACAACCCGCGTGAAAGATCTGCTCGAAAATTTTGATCCGGAACGGGCGATATAATTCTTTGGAGCTGTAATTTTAAAAAGCGGTGGGGCTGCGTCTCGCCGCTTCTTTTTTCTGTAAATTATGAGTGAATCTACTGCACCTGAAATCTCCTCCGGCTCTGTAACTGTCTGCAAAACAATTACTGAATTGAGAGAGCGACTTTCAACAATTCGAGAAAAGGGAGAGTCCATTGCCCTTGTGCCCACAATGGGCGCCCTGCACGAGGGACACATTTCATTAATTGAAATTGCCGGGGAGCGGGCTGATACCGTTGTCGTCTCGATATTTGTGAACCCAACGCAGTTCGGGCCTAATGAAGATTTTGACAGCTATCCGCGTCAGCTTGAAGAAGATGTGAACGCGTGTGCCGATGCCGGAGTCTCGTTAGTGTTTGCCCCGGACCGGGAAGAGATGTATTCCGAAGAATCTTTCATAAAGATTGGCATCAACTCACTGAACGAACACATGTGCGGAGGCAGTCGGCCCGGGTTTTTTGAAGGAATCGTCCTGGTGGTGAACAAGCTCTTTAATATTGTGGAGCCTCAAATAGCCGTTTTCGGCCAAAAGGATATACAGCAGGTTCAGATACTACGGCAGATGGTTAAAGAGTTCCACCACGGAATTGAGATCGTAAGCGGGCCGATCCGCCGGGCAAATGACGGACTGGCGCTCAGCAGCAGGAACGCCTACCTGACAGATGAGGAGAGAATTGAGGCACCGGGACTCTATCGATCACTCCAGTATATTGAAAACCAGGTGATGTCGGGAGTACATACGCCTAAGCTGCTTATTGAGCATCAAAAAAGTGAGCTTGAAGCAAAAGGTTTTGAAATT